>CAMPAX010000001.1 GCA_946633495.1 uncultured Lachnospiraceae bacterium
GAAGGCACTGGAGAGCAGAGATGCCTTCCGGGAGATTGTATTCGGAAGGTGAGGGCAAAATACCTTTTGACCCCAGCATCCTAAATATGAAATGACGGAACGCCGGATGTACATGACCTCGTACATCCGGCGTTTTTTGTGTGTGGGCACGGCGGTGCATTAACGTCGAAGCGATCGGGCAATGTTTTGCGCTAAGTCTCGAAGCGATCGGGGTGTTCTGCGTTAAGTTCCGGAGCGATCATGACGGTAGGCGCGACCATGACGCGACAAAATGACGTCGTGAATATCACGGGAAGAATTTTGGGCGGGATATACTGTTCTCACATGGATGCCACACCGATGAAAAATAACCACCCCGTGAAATTCACGGGAGAAATTTGTCGGGGTATAAGATGGCATCAGATGAACGACAACCAACACAACCCCACAGGCGTAACGCCGGAAAGGAGTAACACATGAAAGGAATGATCTTGAGAGAGTCATCCCGTGGCATCGACACTTACAGTCCTGAAAGCATGTTGCTGCAGGAGCGGATCCTGTTCTTTACGGAGGAGGTGAATCCCTCTTCCGCAAATGACATGATAGAGTATCTTCTTTTTCTTGATAAGGATGATCCGGGACAGGAGATCACGCTTTGCATCAATTCTCCGGGCGGTGATGTGGTCAGCGGACTTGCGGTTTACGATACCATTCAGATGATGAAGAGTCCGGTTCGGACGGTATGCATTGGCACCGCGGCCAGTATGGGAGCGATCATCTTCCTCTCAGGGGTCCGCAGGGAAATGCTTCCGCACACGAAGATTATGATCCACGACCCACTGATCGCCGGACTGGTACAGCCGCAGATGGCGTTGCAGCTTCGAAAGCAGGCGGATCAGCTGATGGAGACCCGGGATGTATTAGGGAAGATCATTTCCGAAAAAAGCGGCCTGCCACTGGATAAGGTGTATGAAATGACCGCGGAGGATTGCTTCCTCACGGCAGAAAAGGCAGTGGAGCTTGGGCTTGCCACGGATATCATCCGGGAGTGGTAGCGTTAGTAATGAGCCATGCAAAGGCGCGACTTGCGAAGCAATCGTCGATGTCGGCTTGGCTCATAGTATAGAAATGGAGGTGCAACTTGAAAACAAACAATCAGAAACCGGAAACCAAGAAACCAAAAGAAACCGTAAACACCGCAAAGACTGCGTCGGCTGCGTCCCGCATGATCTTTGCCAGAAATCAGGTACGTTCCACCGACACCCGGAAGACAGGCCTGAACAACAATGTGTTGGTGGTGGGAACCTCCGGCTGTGGGAAGACCGGCAGCTTCGTGGTTCCGAATCTGCAGTGCACGGAGAACAGTATCGTAGTGGCTGATACCAAGGGCCAGCTTTACAAGACCATGAGGAAGGAACTCCGGGAGCGGGGATTCCGGACGATCTGCATCGATTTTGTGCATCCGGAGCACTCCGCACCCTACAATCCGTTGGATGCGGTCCAGCGCCTGCGCCGCGGTGCGGCCTATCGGGAGACGGATCTGACACGGATCGCAAATGCCATGCTTCCGGACTCGCTCTCCAAGAAGGATGAGTTTTGGGTGATCTCGGCCCGGATCGTCCTCACCAGTCTGATGGCATTTGTGCTGGAGGTCCTGCCTCGTGGAGAGCAGCATTTCGGATCGGTGGCAAAGCTGTATCGTACCCTTTCCGCGGAAGTTGCCGCAAACCGTTACCGTCGGGATTGGCCGGGCGTCTCCTTCTTTGCCGCACTGGAGCAGGAGAACCCGGACAGCCTGGCAGTCAAAATGTACCATATGTACGCCGGCAATTTTATGGCGGATAAATGCTGGAGTTCCATCGAGCAGTTTGTATCCAATGCCCTCAGCGTGTTTGACTTTAATGAAAATGCGCGGATGCTGTGCCGTAAAGGCTTTGACCTGACCCGCCCCGGCAGGGAGAAGATCGCTCTGTTTGTAAATATCAGCGACACCGATCGCTCCATGGATGCAGTCGTAAACATTTTCTACACCCAGCTGTTCCAGTCCCTGTGTCGGTATGCGGACGGCAGGCCGGACTTCCGGCTTCCCATGCCGGTACACATCATCCTGGATGACTTCGCGGCAAATGTATTCATTCCCGATTTCGATAAGCTCGTGTCGGTGATCCGCAGCCGAGAGATCAGTACCAGCATCATCCTGCAGTCCCTGTCCCAGCTGAAGGGGATGTACAACGAGGGGCAGGCGTCTACGATCATCAACAACTGCGATACCATGCTGTACCTGGGCGGACAGGATGTCAGTACGGCGAAGTTTTTTGCGGAGAAGGCCGGTCGGCTGCCGGAGAAGATCCTGTCACTGGATCTGGACGCGGCCTGGATGTTTGTCCGGGGACAACGGGCGGCGCTGGTGGAGAAACTGGAACCCTACTCCATGACGCGGAAAGACATCGAGGAGATGTAGGTTTCCGTATGCAGTGGGGTGTCTGATCGGCACCGGAGACAATTCAAAATGCCGGGGACAAAGGGTGTTTTGCCCTCCCCGGCGGATGATATGCAGCATGCACACTGTGTGCAATCTTTTACTATTATCATATTAAACGGAGGATACGAATTTGGAAAAAAGAAGATCTTTGAATGACGTTTTGGAAGTAGTGAAGACCGGTCGGGCTTTGAGTCCGGCGGGTGTCGAGAGGACAGTGCTGGAGTTTATAAAGGTGCCTGTGGGGGCAGTGTTTTCAAATAAAATGCGAGTGGAATTTCTTCCGAATCTGCTGAAGCACTGCGCGTGGAATAACTTTATGCTGGATTATGCGAATTTCCTGCTTGGAACCATAGTGGCACATCCGAAGGAGAAGGAGATCAGCACGGATCTGCTGATTTTCCTTGGAGCCATGGGGTATCTGAATCCGGCTTCCGGTGGGAAATATAAGGCGCGGAGACCATCTGACGTGAAAACACAGCAGGAACAGGCCACGACGGCGGAGTCGGAGGCTCAGGCTGCAAAGGAAGACGGGACTCAGGTTGCCGGTGCGATGTCACCGAAAGAATGTGCCTGGAAAAAACGGTTGGAACGCATTAATCCGAAGCTGGATGACCTACACAGAAACCGGGTACTCCCATTCCTCCGCCTGTCTGTCCGTGATTATGTGGAATACCTGGCCGGGTTTGAGCCGCGCATAAATGAAATCTATGAGCATTTCTTTGCCCGGGATGTAGAGCTCTGGGAGTCGGAGTGGGGAACTACCGTGACCATCGGAGAGGTGCTCTCCCAGGCAACGGAGGCGCTGGTCTGCCTCTCGGATGTGAAGGAGAACGTGGGATATTCTGAAATGGAGAACTGTATCATGTGGGAGGAAACTCCGACGCGCCCCTTCCAGCGGAAGAATATCCAGGGTACCTACTGGCCGCCTGAGGACGAAGAGGGACTGTTGGCCGCATACTGGATCTGGTTCCTGGTGTTTATGGGACCGAGCATGATCCGTATGCGGCAGGGAAAGTAACATGCGGTTATCCGTGAACGATTGCGGAAACATGGGATTTTTGTTACACTGACATGGATGCCGGTGGACAGCTGCCTTTTGCTCTCCCGGTATCGTAATCTGAAAACCATACGCGAAAGGAGCGTTTAATCAAATGAAAACAGACAAAAGAACAGATTTTTATACATTGAATTACCGAAGAAACCAGCTGGAAACGGAGCTGGATAAGATCCGCGAAGCCGTGAGTGGGAGAGAGGAAAGCTTTCTTCCGCGAATCACGGACGAGGAAGGAAAACGTGACCCTGAGAAGGTTGAAACGCTGATCCGTGCCATGATCGACAACTATAACGAATATCAGAAGACCTGGGGTTCCATGCACGGCGAAAACCTGCAGCCGGTTGAGGGAGAGGCAAGAAAGCTTTTCCATCATATCCTCTATCTTGCGATCTTCGGACCCGGAGCAGAGTCGTTCCAGGACTCCTATTCGTTCTGTACGAATATAATTATTAATAAATCGGAGAAGTATTCCGACATTTTGAAGAATGTAAAGAACCTTGAATTTTTCAAGGACAAGGCGGAAATGTACTGGGCCGAGGCATATTATGGCGAATATTTTTATGATGAAAATCCGACCTGGACGGATTTTCTGAACTATGTATTCAGCTGGATCACGAAAAAAGCAATCACTGAGACGTATACATTAAGCCCGGAGGAATGGGATCCGAATAATACGTGGGGTCTCTGGGAGACTTCACCGGAGAAAGAAGAAACCACAGGAGAGGAATCTGCAGTGTCTGATAATTCAGAATCGGAAGCGTCAGCAGAGACAAAAACTTCGGATTCTTCGGCCTCTGAAATGAAAGAGGTCATGGTAAAGATCGGCGGGATGGATGTCCCTATGAAGGTACATGTCATGACGGAGGAAGAGCAGGCGTATGAGGAATATCTCGATCAGCTTGCGATGCCGGAGGAGGAAGACACGGATCCGATCCCTCCGATGACACAGGAAGAGTATGACCAGATGGAAAGGGAAACGGCGGAAAGGATCCGTGAAGAGAACGAAGAAGCGGAAAGGTTTTATCAAAGCTGGCTCGGTACGCTTCCGGATGCAGAGGGTTTTTGCGCTCTCTATCTCGAATTCCGTGAACTGATGGTGAAACCGGAGCTTCTGCAGCATGTGAAAAATGCGGCAAAGGAAATCGAAATGCTCCTGGATGCCTGGCTTTTTAATACCGGAGAATCACCGTATGCGCTTGGAGATTCCTATGGCCTTGTTTCGGCCAGACTGCAAAATGCGACGACACATCTCAAAAAAGAGTTGATGCGTGCTAGGAGGCTGTCATGAATATCGGAAATCAAATGGATCTCTACCGAGAGATCCTTGCGGATTACGCGCCTCCTCCGACGGATGATGCGCTGCGTATGAAGGCCGAACTGGAACAGAAACTGGAGAACGGAAAAAGGCGGCTGGAGAAATCTCGAGGGAAGCTGAATTATAAGAATATACAGGATCAGATTAAAGAACTTCAAGAGGAGCTGAAAGAACTGAAAAAAAACGCTTTTCCCGGACACGGTGTGCGAAATGTACACAGCTTTGCCTGGCAATTTGAGCAAAAGATCGGCGAAGAAAGGGCAAGGCTGCTGGCTGAAAAGGGTGACGGTGAAGACTCCGGACAGGAACGGGCTGCAGAATATGTACGCCTTCGAGCGCTTATCCTGAGGTATGAAGAGGGAAAACTTTCCAAAGAAGAGTATTTCCAAAAACTCCGGGAACTGACCGGTTCCATGCCGTCTGACTGTACGGAGGAGGCACTCCTTGCGTTTCAGGAACATTGGGAAGAGAAACTGCTTGGAGACATGGTTTCCGATTTCCTGAACCCACTCCGTAGAAAGCTGCGGTTGTATGAGGATGGGAAGCAATCCGCAGGACAGGGATATGTGGATGATGTTCGGCTGCTGTCGGAGTTTCAGTTATGCAAGGCACGACAAAAGGGAGCGATGATTGGGAAAACAGAGGAATCCGGCAGCGTGGGACAATCGATCGGTGGTCCTTCCCGGGAAGACTGCGAGCGTCTGTTTGAAACCGTGCGATGGAAAAAGGAAGCAGCTGCCTTGTTTGTGCCCCTTCGGATCTATCCGGATACCGGATCGGGGGTCTATCTGATCGGAAATGACCGTCTGGATAATAAGGATTCTTCGGAAGGCTATTGCAGGATTTGCAAGCTTGCCTCTTTCGATTTGATGTTTCGTTTGGAGTACGGGATATCGCAATTTGATATTTCCTATAATATTGAGGAATTCACATCCGTCGGAGAAGCGTTGGATGCGCTGGACAGGGAGGCCATTGACCCGGGCCGTTTCGAAGAATTCACGAACTTCAATACCTGGAGCATAGATGAAAAACAGAAGACCATGGCTGAAAAAACGGAGCTCATGGCTGAAATCCTGAAGCTTATGACTGAAATCCCGGAGCTCATGGCTGAAACCCCGGAGCTCATGGCTGAAACCCCGGAGTTCAAGGCTGAAACCCTGAAACTCATAGCTGAAACTCTGGATATCATGGGTGAAGAATTGGAGATCCTGGCTGAAAAACCGGAGATCCTGGCCGAAATCCTGCTTGAAATTCTGAAGACCATGTCTGAAATTCCTGATTCCTTCAGAAGGTATTTCAGTTGGGGTGTACAAACAATGGACGAAAAAGACCGGAAAAAAATGGAAGACGCGAAAAAAGGCTTGGAAGCTTACCGGAAGAGTGTGGAAAAACAACAAAAGGTTTCGAAAGCCAGAAAAGAACTTGGGCAGAGTCTGCCGGAAAATCCGGGCAGGCCACGCAACAAAAGATCATGACGATTATATGCTTTGCATCCGTTTATCAGTCTCGATCATATTCATCCAGGAAATGATGGCGCACGCCGTCTTTCTTGTATGCGATCACGGTAGCGAGATTTACGTTTTCTACGCTGCTGAAGATATTTTTTTCAATAATGGGATCCTCTTTTGCCAGGCGCGCGATCTTGTTGCAGCCCAGTGCTTTTGCGTTGCTGTACAGATATCCACGGCGCATGCGCGCACAAAGATAGCAGGGATTCGCCCCTACGTCCGCTACGGAGTTGAAGATCTCCGAACGGAAGACGCGGATGGGGATGCCCAGCTTGCGTGCATTTTCCAGAATGAGCCGGTAATTCCGCTCATTATACCCCGGATCCATCACCAGATATTCCACTTCAAAGTTCCGCTTGCCGTGGCGGTACAGCTCCTGGAAGAGCTTCGCCATCAGCATGGAATCCTTGCCGCCGGAGATGCAGACCGCGATCCGGTCTCCGTCCTTGATCATCTCATAGGTGTTGATGGCCTTCGTGAAACGGGTCCAGGTTTCCTTGCGAAACCGCTTCATCAGCCCCTGCTCCACGGTGCGGACGTATTCCTGCTCAGCCTCTGACAGAGGAGCGGTGATCTCCTCCGGCGTAAACGGTATGGTTGTTGTAAATACTTGTTTTTCCATAATACGAGAGTATAGCACAGGATGGGAAAATTAACCACTCCGGTTTTTTGTGCAGGAAAAAATGAAAAAAGGCGTATTTACCTGGATTTTAGGAAAGTTCAGGTTGACACATTAACTCAAAAAGGCTAAAATTTAAATTAGAATTTACTTAAATTTACCTAAAATGTATAAAGCTTGAAATAATAAGGAGCCTGGCATGGGATATAGAGAAGAATATGAGAAATGGTGCACGGACCCGTATTTTGATGATGCGACACGTGCAGAGTTAAAGGCGATCGAAGGGGACGAGAAGGCCATCGAGGACCGGTTCTGGCGTTCGCTGGAATTCGGAACGGGAGGTCTCCGGGGAGAGATCGGTGCCGGAACCAACCGGATCAATATTTATACGGTACGCCATGCGACCCAGGGTCTGGCAAATTATATCAGGAAGATGGGCGGACAGGAAAAAGGAGTTATGTTAACTCATGACAACCGCCTGTTCTCTCCGGAATTTGCCCGGGCGGCAGCACTGGTTCTGAATGCCAACGGGATCAGGACGTACCTCACCGAGTCCCTGAGACCTACGCCGGAGCTCAGCTTCGGTGTCCGGGACCTTGGCTGTATCGCGGGAGTTATGATCACCGCGAGCCACAATCCCAGAGAATACAACGGTTACAAAGTTTATTGGGAAGACGGCGGTCAGATCACGCCGCCGCATGACAAGGGTATCATGGCGGAGGTGGATCGTCTGACGGATATCACCGATGTCCTGACCATGGAGGAAGATGAGGCAAGGATCGCCGGGCTCTTCCGCATGATCGGAAGTGATCTGGATGACCGTTACATCGAGGCGGTAAAGGCACAGAGTATCCATCCGGAGATCATTCCCGAGGTGGCGGAGGATTTTGTGGTGGCTTACTCGCCTTTGCACGGAACCGGAAATATCCCGGTGCGCCGGGTGCTGCGTGAGCTTGGTTTTACCAAGGTATTTGTGGAACCGGATCAGAGGATCCCGGATGGGAATTTCCCCACGGTTCCGAAGCCGAACCCGGAGAATCCGGATGCATGGGAGCGGGTACTGGCACTGGCAGAGCGTGTGAATGCGGATATCATTTTGACGACGGATCCGGATGCGGACCGGCTGGGAGTCTGCTGCAAGGACGCAAAAACCGGAAAGCTCATCGTCTTCAACGGAAATATGTCCGGCATCCTGATGGCGGATTACATCCTTCGGGAACGGCGGGAAACCGGCACCATGCCGAAGAATCCGGCCCTCTGTGAGACCATCGTTACCACGGACATGGCCAAGGCGGTGGCAGAGGAGTACGGTGTGGCTCTGATCGAGGTGCTGACCGGTTTCAAATACATCGGTGAGCAGATCAAATTCTTCGAGGAGCAGGGGACCTACGATTATGTCTTCGGCCTGGAAGAGAGCTTCGGCAACCTGGCGGGAACCTATTGCAGAGATAAAGACGCCATCGGATCGGTCATGATCCTCTGCGAGGTTGCGGCTTACTATAAGAAAAAGGGTATGACGCTGTGGGATGCCATGGTGCAGCTCTATGAAAAATACGGTTATTTCAAAGAGGGACTGGACTTCATCGAGTGCAAGGGCAAGGATGGAGCGGCCGAGATCCGTGAGAAGATGAGGAATTTCCGGGAGAATCCGCCGGAAAGCCTCGCCGGTCTTAAGGTACTGGCGGTACGGGATTACAAGTCCGGTATCCGGAAGGATCTTGTGACGAAGGAGGAGAGCCCCGTGAATCTGCCGGAGTCCGACGTTCTTTACTTTGAAATGGAGGACCATGCATGGTGCTGTGTCCGTCCCTCCGGAACCGAGCCGAAGATCAAGTTCTATTACGGCGTGAAGGAGGACTCCATGGAGGCCTCGGAGGAGCGGCTGGAGAGACTGCGGCAGGAACTGGTACAGTGAAAAACTGACCGGCAAGAGGGCAGGATAGCATAAGACAGAATATAAGAGGAATGGCATATGCTGACGAATGAACAACTTCTGCAGGAGCTGCAGGATGAATTTCAAAACCATGTGATCCCTTTCTGGGAGGGACTGGCGGACCCGGAGCGAGGCGGATTTTTCGGCGTGCTGGATAACGCTCTGGTACTTCATAAAGACGCGGACCGCGGCTGCATCCTGAACAGCCGGATCCTCTGGTTTTTCGCGAACCTGTATCTGAAGTTTAAAAAAGAGGAATATCTGAACTATGCTGAAAATGCGTATGACTATCTTTGCACGCATTTTCTGGACAAGGAATACGGCGGGGTGTTCTGGTCCGTAACGGCGGACGGCGCGCCTGCAGAGACGCTGAAGCATACTTATAATCAGGCCTTTGCGATCTATGGGCTGTCGTCTTATTATGCGGCTTCCGGTAACCGGGATGCACTGGCGCTGGCCTGGAATCTCTTTCAGGTGATCGAAAGCCGGTGCCGGGATACGGATGGATATCTGGAAGCATTTACCCGGGAATTCGGTCCCATGGAGAATGACAAGCTGTCCGAGAACGGCGTCATGGCTGCCCGGACCATGAATACACTGCTCCATGTCATGGAGGCGTATACGGAACTCTATCGTGTGGCAGCTGTCAGGGAAGGGGAAAAGGAAGACGCATTTCTGTATGAGATCCGAAATGAAGTGGAGGACAGGATAACGGAGATCCTGCACATTTTCAGAGATGAGATCTACAATGAGAAGCGCCGGAGAATGGAGGTGTTCTTCGATGCGGAGTACAATTCCCTGATCGATCTTTATTCTTACGGACATGATATTGAGACCGCCTGGCTGATCGACCGGACGGTGGAAGTGCTGGAGCTTGGGGGGACGGAGTTTGATCTGTCCCATATTACCGGGGCTTTGATCGAAGAAGTATACCGCTCGGCGTATGACGGATATGTTCCGACGGAAGATGACCGGATGGACTGGACGGCGGCCGGAGTGAACAAGGCGTTTTTTACCCGGGAATCGCGGATCCGGATGGAGGGTCAGATCGGACATTCCCTTCCCGCGGAATGCGAGAACGGCGTCAATGACGAGAACCGTGTCTGGTGGGTGGAATGCGAGGCGATCATCGGCTTTATCAACGGTTATCAAAGGACCGGGGATGAGAAGTATCTTACGGCTGCGAAGGAGATCTGGCGCTATACAAAGGCGTATCTCGTTGACCGACGGGAGGGCTCCTGCTGGTATGGTTACATCCACGCAGACGGAACTCCTGAACCGGCAAAGAACATAGCAGACGAGTGGACCTGCCCCTACCACAGCGGACGCATGTGGCTGGAAGTCCTGAAACGGCTGTCCTGACATTTTCTATGGAACAAAAAGATCATATGGAGGAGTAACATGGCCTGGGAAGAATACGAGCGTCAGCTCAGCAACTATAACGCACTGATCCACCGAAAGAACGAGAAAACGAGTTTCTACAACGGGATCTACGACCGCTGGAAGTACCCTGTACTCACGCGGCAGCACATCCCGCTCTTCTGGAAATACGATCTGAACCCAAAGACGAATCCGTATTTCATGGAACGGCTCGGTGTGAATGCGGTTTTTAATTCCGGGGCCATTTATCTGGACGGAAAATACTATCTGGTGGCCCGTATCGAGGGCAATGACCGCAAGTCCTTCTTCGGCGTGGCGGTTTCCGACAGCGGCGTGGACGGATTTAAATTTATGGACTATCCGATCCTGCTTCCGGACACCTGCCCGGAGGAGACAAATGTCTATGACATGCGGCTTACCAGGCATGAGGACGGATACATTTACGGCGTATTCTGCAGTGAAAGCAAGGATACAGCTGTGAACGATCTTTCCGCAGCGGTGGCTGCGGCGGGCATCGTCCGGACAAAGGATATGGTGAACTGGGAACGGCTTCCGAATCTTCGGACTCTCCGTTCTCCCCAGCAGAGAAATGTGGTGCTTTATCCGGAATTTGTAGACGGAAAATATGCGTTCTACACCCGCCCCATGGATGATTTTATCGATACCGGCAGCGGCGGCGGCATAGGATTCGGAACCTGCGAGGATATCACCAACGCCGTGATCGATGAGGAGATCATCACCAGCAGGAGAAAATACCATACCATTACCGAAGCGAAGAACGGTGCGGGGGCGACTCCCATCAAAACGGATCGAGGATATATCCACATCGCTCATGGCGTCCGGAACACGGCAGCGGGCCTTCGCTATGTGATCTATGCCTTTGCCACGGCATTGGATGATCCGACACGGGTGATCGCGGAGCCTTCCGGCTTCCTCATCGCGCCCCTTGGACGGGAACGGGTGGGCGACGTCAGCAATGTGGTCTTCACCAACGGAGCTATCGTGAATGAGAAGGAGGAAGTGTTCATTTACTATGCATCCTCCGACACACGCCTTCACGTTGCCACAACCACATTAGATCGTCTGACAGACTATGTGTTCAGCACACCGGAGGATCCGCTCCGCAGCGTGCTCTGTGTAGAGCAAAGATGTGAGCTGATCCGAAAGAATCTCGAGTATCTCGGGAAATGACGTTTTTACGGAGACAGGACCGATGGACTGCCGGGGCCCTGGCCTCGGGAGGACAGGAAAAGAGGAACAACATGTACATTTTACGTACAAAACCGGTATTTAAGGAAACCATCTGGGGCGGCCGCCGTCTGAAGGACGATTTCGGCTATGATATCCCCGGCGACCATACAGGCGAGTGCTGGGCGGTCAGCGCGCACCCGGACGGGGAAGGCAGTATCGTAAACGGCGAATATGCAGGTACACCGCTCTCCGGGCTGTGGAGCAGTCACCCCGAGCTTTTCGGGAACTATCCGCTGGACCGGTTCCCGCTTCTTACAAAGATCATTGATGCCCAGGCGGATCTCTCCATTCAGGTTCACCCGGATGATACATATGCGGCGGAACATGAGAACGGCTCTCTCGGGAAAATGGAGTGCTGGTATATCATCGACTGTGTTCCGGGCGCGACCATCGTGATCGGCCATCATGCGAAAACCCGGGAGGAGCTTCGGGATATGGTGAACGGCGGCCGCTGGAAGGAACTGATCCGTGAGGTTCCGATCCGGAAAGGGGATTTCTTCCAGATCGATCCCGGTACGGTGCATGCCATCAAGGCCGGAACCCTGATCCTGGAAAGCCAGCAGAGCAGTGATATTACCTACCGGCTGTATGATTATGACCGCCTGCAGAACGGGAAACCCCGTCCCCTGCATCTGGAGAAGAGCCTGGATGTGATCGAGGTTCCCTTTGTGGAACGAAGGGCGATAGAAAACGGCGACGATGGATCCTGGATGCGGCTTCTTTACAGCTGTAAATATTATAAGGTGTGGAAAGGCGTGAGCCTCGGAAAAGAAAAGACAGCGGACGGCGCAAAGACGCAGGCGGCGGGTGCCGCAAAGACACACACGGCGGATACCGCTGAGATCATTCCTTCGCCGGAATTCTTTCTGATCGGTTCGGTGCTGTCGGGAGAAGCGGTTCTGGGAGATGAATTCTTCCGGAAGGGAGATCATTTTATCATTCCTTCGGGCTACGGACCGACCCCGGTTACCGGAGATGCGGAATTCATCTTCTCCTCGCCGGTCTGATACAGCGAGCGATATAAATGCGCCGGCCCTTTGAATGCCGATAACCGGAAAACCGGCATCTCTATGCCGATATTTAAAATGCCGGCTCTATAAAAACGATACATAGATAATACTTAGAAACATACATAGATACATAGAAACAGGGATAAAGTGAAATGAGTGACAGACTATTCTGCAAAGGATATACATGGGGCTTCTTCAGCGGCCCGGGGGAATGGCTGACCGAGGCTGCCGAAGCGTCCATGCGCAGGCTGGCTTCCAACGGCCTGGACTGGATCTGCCTTACGGTAAATGCATGGCAGGAGACCTTCTACAGCACCCGGATCTTTTCCCTGTACGGAAGGACCCAGTCGGACGAAGAAGTGGTGCACGCCGTGAAGCTGGCAAAATCCCTGGGACTGAAGGTCTGCCTGAAGCCTATGGTGAATTGCCTGGACAGAAGCTGGCGGGCGCGGATCCATTTTCCGACGGAGGAAGGAACCACCTATTGGGATGACTGGTTTAGCTCCTACCGCAATTTTATGAATTATTACGCGGAAATGGCGGAGCGGCTGGGCTGCGAGATGCTTTGTACCGGCTGCGAGATGGCCGGCATGGATACCCAGGCGGAGCGCTGCAGGAGAATGATCGCTGAGGTTCGGGAGCGATACTCCGGGATCGTCATGCATAATATCAATCACGGAGATGAATTTAAGAGCAGCTGGCTGGATGCGGTGGATGTGATCGGGATCAGCGGATACTATCCGGTGACGGATGCCGGGCACCGAGGTGCCGGAGTCATGCGGGAACGCTGGAAGCGGGTAACGGAAGGGCTGGAAGCCTGCCACAGACATTACGGAAAGCCGGTGATGTTTGCCGAGATCGGCGTCCGGAACGAAGAGGGCTGTACTGCATACCCCTGGGATTTTCATAACCGGCCGGAGAAGGCGGCGGATGAACAGGAGCAGGCGGATTTCTACATGACAGCCATGGAAGCAACCTGGGATCTGCCGTATTTTGCGGGTTATTTCTGGTGGGACTGGAAGGCGGTACTTCCGCCTGAAGAGGAAGCAAAAAAGAACCGGGATTTTACGGTATACGGAAAGCAGGCCGAAAAGGTGCTGAAACAGTGGTACAGCAAAGCGTGACTGAGCCGGGCGGCTGATGAAAAAGATGCGGATCAAAGTATCGGAAGGGTATGAAAATGATCAGATTCGGAAAAATAAAAAGGAAATCTTTTTTGGCAGTGCTGTCCCTGCTTCTTCTTACGGGATGCGGGAAGGACGCTGCAACGGAGAGTGCGGGATCCGAAAGCACATCCTCCGAAACCGTGACATCGGAGGCGGTTACGGAAAAGCCTTCCTCCGAGGCGGACCCTGCGGGGGACACATCCTCCGGAACGACGGAAAGCACGGAACAAAGCGGCATGCTTCCTTCCGTGAACATTCCGGAGATGAAGATGGAAGCCTCGGCGGTTCCGGATACGGAAGCGTTCCGGTTCGTTCGGGACATGAAGATCGGTGTCAGTCTCGGAAATACCTTTGATGCTTACAATGATACCAGTCTGAAGGATGAGATGGATGCGGAGATCACCTGGTGCGGGATCAAGACCACGGAACAGATGATCAAGGACTTTCATGCGGCAGGCTTTGAAACCATTCGGATTCCCGTATCCTGGCATAACCACATCGTGGATGACAACTGTACCATTTCCGAACAGTGGATGGATCGTGTCAACACCGTGGTGGACTGGGCTGTCAAGGACGGGATGTATGTGATCCTGAATATCCATCATGACAATCATGAGGAGGCGAAGGGCTTCTATCCAGACCGTGCACATCAGGCACAGTCGGAAAAATACGTTCGGCGGATCTGGGAGCAGATCGCGGAACGCTACAAGGACTATGATGACCATCTGATCTTCGAGTCGCTGAATGAGCCGAGGCTTGTGGGTCACAAATACGAGTGGTGGTTCCCGGCAGGGGATCCGGATGTGGCGGAGTCCGTACAGTGCATCAACGAGCTGAATCAGCTGTTTGTGAATACGGTGCGCGCTTCCGGCGGAAATAACGCCACCCGGTATCTGATGTGCCCCGGTTATGACGCGGCGCCGGACGGAGCGCTGCATCCGGACTATAAGCTTCCGGAGGAGCCTAAAGGTTATACCGGAACTGTCAGTCATATCATGGTCTCTGTGCATGCATACACGCCTTACAGTTTCGCGCTGGATCTGAATGGGACCTCGTATTTCAGCATCGACCGCGCCAACGGAACCGGCGATATCGACAGCTTCATGAGTAAACTGTATCAGAAATTCATCGTGAAGGGCGTTCCGGTGGTGATCGGCGAATTCGGCGCGGTGGATAAGAATAAGAATCTTCAGGAGCGTGTTGATTTTGCGGCGTATTACGTGGCGAAAGCCCGGTCCTACGGAATGACTGCACTCTGGTGGGACAACAATGCATTTACCGGAAACGGAGAGTCTCTCGGGCTGTACTACCGCCGGGGAGGGTATTTTATCTACGAAGATATCGTGAAAGCACTGATGCTGAACTGTAACTGACAAATACTTCCTGCTTGTCATTCTGAGCGAAGCGAAGAATCTTTTGTTACAAAATGAGCAGCGGCACGGTTCATACGCAACGTGGGCGCTGCGGACCATCGCCGGGAAAAATTTATTCGTCCCGGGATCATAAGACTGAAAAATGGGGGCGTAGTATGGCAGTGACAGAGAAAAAGGTTACCATGAAGGATATTGCCGCGGAATTCAATGTGAGTATCGTGACGGTATCCAAAGCACTGGCGGGTAAGGACGGCGTGGGCGAACAACTCCGGCAGGAGATCATAGAACGTGCGCGGGAGCTGGGGTACGCATTCAAGAAGGGCAGCGACAAGGGCGGCAGTCGAAACGTGGCCATCGTGATCTCCGAACGATTCATCAGCGAAGACTCCTTCTATCAGAGGGTTTACCAGAGGATCCTTCTGGAACTGACCCGACGGAATTATGTGGCGATCCTGGAAGCGGTACGGATCGAGGATGAGGAGAAGGGGGAGCTTCCGAAGCTGGTGGCGCTCTCCGCCATCGATCAGATCATCGTGATCGGTGAGATCAGCAACGCTTATCTTACCTCCATCGTAAAAACCGGGATCGGATGCATTCTCTTTGACTTTGAAAATGAGGACTACGATCTGGATGCGGTCCTCAGCGATAACGTGAACGGAGGCTATCTTCTGACCCGCCACCTGGTTCGGAGCGGATGCAGGAAGGTTGGCTTTGTAGGGTCGTATCATTCTACCCGCAGCAATCTGGACCGGTATGTGGGCTATCGGAAATATCTCATCGCCAACAACATGGATTTTGATGAAAAATGGGTCATCAACGACCGGGACGAGCATGGTCTGGACATCGACCTTGTACTCCCGGATGAACTGCCGGACGGATTTGTATGCGCCTGCGATCTGACCGCAAACCGCCTGATCCGCACGCTGACGGAAAAAGGGTATTCCGTACCGGAGGATGTTGCGGTGGTTGGCTATGATGATTATGCAAATAACAAGATCGAAGGCAAGGAGCTTACGACCTATCACGTGAATGTGGAGGAAATGATCTCGCAGTGCATGAACATGCTGGAGCAGCATTGCGAGAATCCGGATTACCGTTACGGTACCGTGCTTTCCTACGGATGGCTGGTGGAGCGTCAGACTGGGAGGTATCATGGCAAAACTGATTCTGACAATTGACGATATGCCAGAGGAGAATACCACAGCTCTGGTGGATTATCTGTCCGGGGCGGGGATCCCTGCGGTTTTCTTCGCGGTGGGAGAGAATCTGGAGAAGCGTCCCGAGATCGCTGTGTATGCGCTGCAGAAGGGTTTTCTGATCGGAAATCATTCCTACAGTCACCCGGCATTTTCGTCCATATCCGTGGAGGAAGGGATCCGGGAGATCACACGCACAGAGACTCTGCTGAACCGGATCTATCAGGAGGCGGGAGTGAAAAGGGAACACCGTTTCTTCCGGTTCCCCTATATCGATAAAGGCGGCGGATACCGCGGATTCTATCAGGATTATCTGAAAAAATCCGGCTTCTCCAAGCTGGCAGACACTGGGGTCGATGCCCCCGGATATCTGGCCCAGGGCATGCACAGGGATGTGGATACAGCCTGTTCCTTTGACTGTCAGGAGTATAATATTCCTCCCGGAACCATGACCATCGAAGATGTTCTTCGGCGGATCGAAGAGGGAGATCCGGGCATGGGGTCTTCTGTAACGGATGACAGCGAGGAGATTGTTCTTCTTCATTCTCACGATGATACGGAGCGTTTCGTGCCGGAATATTACCGGCTGATTTTGGATAAAATGCTGAAAATGGGAGCGATTTTTACTGCTCCGACATTTGTTTTGACGTAGTTAAAGTAAATTTAGGTAAAAAATTAACTAAAAATCAAAAAAATTACAATAATTTTAGCAAAAAAGCCTTGTGTATGCATAATGTATGTGGTATATTTACTATATAAAAAGTGCAACACAAGGCATTTTTATACAAACCCTCCAAAATCCTTTACCACTGACGATATTTGGTTTAAGCTTCAAATTAACCAAAAAAACCACCAAATATCGCAGCGGATAAAAGTAAAAGAGATGCAGTCGGATCGGGAACAGAATACGGGAGAGAGCTATGAAGAAGATCATGAGAAAAAGTATTCTTGCGGCTGCATTCCTTTTACTTTTATCTTGCCAGTGGGGATGCGGAAAGTCGGATTCCGGGACAGGAACGGAAGCGGCGAGCGGATCGGCGGGCGAGGAAGTGCCGGATCCGGAAGCAGACGGGCCTTACGCAGTGAAGAAGGATCTAAGCGATGCGGAAGCTTCCGGGAATGCAAAAAGACTTTACAAATACCTTTCGGATAATTACGGAAAAAATATCATTTCCGGACAGTACTGCGACGGCGGGATCTACGGTCATGAGATGGCTGTGATCTGGAAAGCCACCGGGAAGTTTCCTGCCATGGTGGGACTGGATATGATGGATGCCTCCCCCTCCCGTATCGCCTACGGGACACAGTGCAAGACCATCGACCAGGCCATCGAAGCATGGGACAATAACAGCATCGTTACCATCTGCTGGCATTGGAACGCGCCTACGAAGTATCTGACCGGAACCTGGTACAGCGGATTTTATAAAGAGCATACCAACATTGATCTGGATGAGATCATGAGCGGTGAGGATCCCGAGGGCCATGACCTTCTGGTTGCGGACATGGACGCCATCGCAAAGGAACTCACGAAGCTGAAAGATAAGGACATCCCCGTGTTATGGCGCCCCCTGCATGAGGCCAGCGGCGGATGGTTCTGGTGGGGCAACTGCTCTGCGGAATCTTATATCAAACTGTATCGTGAAATGTATGAGAAGTTCACGAAGGAATACGGACTCCACAACCTGATCTGGGTATGGAACGGCCAGTCCAAAAGCTGGTATCCCGGAGATGATGTGGTGGATCTTATGGGAGATGACATCTATCCGGGAAAGCATAAATATTCCTCCCAGAAATCCAAGTTTGACAATCTGAAGAAAACGACGGACACGAAAATGATCGTGGCCATGACCGAGAACGGATGCCTCTTCGATCCGGATAAAGCGGTGGAAGATGACGCCATGTGGAGTTATTTCGGAACCTGGGGCGGCGAATTTGTATCCGATTCCGATACACTGAATGTTTACGCCGAGACCTATACGGAAAAGGATATGCTGGAGAAGGTGTACAACCACGAACGGGTGATCACCCGGGACGAACTGCCGGATCTTAAAACCTACGGTGATGCGCCGGCGGAAAACAGTACAGAGGCCGGGAGCAATACCGAGGCGGGAAGCGCGCCGTAGATCCCGGCATTACAAAAGACAATATGGGCAAAAAAAATAAACTGACAAAAGAAGAGCAGGAGAAGATCCGTGCGGACCGGCCCCTCGGTGAACCGGATCCGGGGCGGGAACGGATGAGCATTCGGAAGATCCTATTCGATGTGGATGGACCGGTGGTAACGTTCCTGACGAAGACGGGGGAGCTTATCCTGCTTGGACTTGTCTACATTCTCTGCTGTGTTCCGGTGATCACCTTCGGTCCTGCGACCACAGCCCTCTACCATGCGGTGGTAAAAAGCGTACGGCGAGGGAGAGGATACCCCATCAGGGAATTCTTTTGGGCTATGCGGACCCATTTTAAAAAGGCAGCCATCGCGGGAACGATCTTTCTTGCGTGGTGTGCAGGACTTTTCTTCCTGAATATGAAGGTGATCCATGTGGAACAGTCGCTGCAGCCCTTTCGGGCGAAAGCGTTTGTGATCCTGGTGATCCTGACGACAGCCATAGCGATCTATCTCTTCCCGATCCTTTCAAGGTTTCGGGTGAGTGTGGGAGGCGCCTACAATATGGCGTTTCTCATCAGCGGACAGCATTTCATCGTGACACTGCTTCATATCGCGGCAGCGGTCGGGCTGGTATATCTGTACCTCTTCGTACTGCCGCTTCTGACACTTCTGATCCTTCCGGCGTTCTGGGTGTTCCTTTCCAGCCTGCTGATGGAACGGGTGTTAAAGAGCTATATGCCGGAGCCGAAGGAAGATGAGAAGGACCGCTGGTACTACGAGGGGTGGGAGTAACACGCCACGAAAAGAAACTGAGATTATATTGAGAGGTTAACACTATGTCGCAGAAGGTGCGAAATCGGATCATATGGTGTGCAGTACTGCTTGCAGTGGTACTGTTCTTCGTGTTACGTGCCGTATTTGCAAAGGATACGGTAGTGCCGGGTGACGCAAAGATCGCCTACAGCACGGATTACGGCCGGTATCTGACGGAGGTTCCGGACAAGAACCGCCCGGATGCGGTGATCGAGATCGCAGCGGATGCATTTACCTCCTACAAAGAGGAAGGGAAGGATGTCGAGCCCGAGATCCGGGAGGATTTCGAAGGCCGCAGCGGAAAGAGCGTACTCACCAGTGAGCTGGCAGACGTGACCTACAGCTTTCAGGTAGAGACACCGGGTCTTTACGAATTGTCTCTGGATTACTATCCGGTGGAGGGTAAGAACTCCGAGATCCAGAGAGCTTTTTATCTGGATGGAGTACAGCCCTATACCGAGCTGAACATCGTTCAGTTCTCCCGCGTCTGGACCACGAATGTGGCAAAGGAAGCCTTCGACAAGGGCGAGACACATGTTGTCTGGAAAAAGGATAATCAGGGAAATGACATGAAGCCCACCTCCATCGAGATCCCGGAGTGGACGACTTCATACCTTTACGATAACAACGGATATATCACAGAGCCCCTCAGCTTTTATCTGACGGCAGGAGAGCATGAGATTCGGGTTCAGTCCAGGCGTGAGCCCATGCTCCTGGGCGGACTCAGGCTGTCCAACCGGAAGGAGAAGCTTTCCTATGCGGATCAGAAGGCGGCATGGGATAAGGAAGGCGCATCGAATACCAGCGGTGTTACGGTGGTAGTCGAGGGCGAGGATGCGGTAAAGACATCTTCCCAGACTCTGTATCCGAAGCAGGATCAGTCCTCCGCGGCAGTCAGCGGCCACAGTGCCCGGTATCTTCTGAACAACACCATCGGCGGAACCAGCTGGGACAAGGCGGGCCAGTGGATCGAGTGGCAGTTTGAAGTTCCGGAAGACGGATATTACGAGATCGCGCTTTTTGACAAGCAGAACTTTATGCGGGGCATTTATGTGTCCCGTAAGATCACCATCGACGGCGAGGTTCCCTTCGCGGAGATGGAAAACCATGGTTTCTATTATGCTTCCGACTGGCATCTGGATCCGATTGCGGATGCAGACGGAAATGCTTACAAATATTACATCACCAGGGGAAAGCACACGCTCCGCATGGAAGTGGTACTGGGTGATTTCTCCGAAACCATCGCAGAGGTACAGGATTCCGTCAGCAAGCTGAACGAGATCTACCGGAAGGTGATCCGTATCATCGGTGTCTCTCCGGATACCTATCGTGACTATCAGATCGAGGCAACTCTTCCCAACATCGTGGAAGAGATGACCGAGGTCCGCGATGAGCTGAATGACGCGATCTACTCCCTTCGCAAGTCCGTGGGGCGTACCTCCGACAAGGAGACGGTGCTCATCACCATGCGCGATCAGCTGGATTATCTGATCGAAGACGTGGAGCATTTCGTCCGTGTCATCAGTACATACAAAGTAAATGTGCGTGCCTGCGGTACCTGGATCACTCAGGTTATCAGCCAGCCGCTCCAGATCGACCGGATCTTCATCACATCGGATGTAAAGAGCCTGAAAGTGTCCGGTGACAATTTCTTCAGCAATGCCGGCAACGAAATGGCGCGTCTCTGGAATTCCTTTGTGATCGATTACAATTCTCTGGGTTCCACGGGAAATACCGCCAAAGAGAATGAGACCATAACTCTCTGGGTCGGCACCGGCCGTGACCAGGCAAATGTGATCCGTGCGCTGATCGATGAGTCCTTCACCAATAGCTACGGTGTGAACGTCAACGTTCAGCTGGTGGATATGAATACGCTGCTTCGTGCAGAGCTGGCAGGCGAAGGCCCGGATGTGGCGATCCAGGTGGCGAACACGAACGGTATCGCCGGAGCGGTACTGAACACCGGAAATGATACTCCCGTAAACTATGGACTTCGAAATGCCGTACTGGATCTGAATCAGTTTGATGACGTTGAGGAAGTGAAGAGCCGCTTCTATGACAGCGCGCTTACCGCATTTACCTTTGACAACAAGCTCTATGCGCTTCCCGAGACACAGACCTTCCCGGTAATGTTCTACCGGAAGGACATCCTGGAACAGCTGGGACTTGAGATCCCGGAGACCTGGGATGATGTAAAGGTCATCATGACCGTACTGGCAAAGAACCAGATGGAGTTCGGTATGCTCCCCAGCGAGCAGATCTACGCGATGCTCCTCTACCAGAACGGCGGAAAATACTACAACGAGGGCGGTATCAGCTCGGCACTGGATTCCGACATCGCAGTCAATACCTTCAAGCAGTATTGCGAATTCTACACGGATTACGGTCTGGATAAGACAACTTCCGTGGAGGAACGCTTCCGTACCGGTGAGTGTCCGATCATCATCGCGGACTATACGGTTTATAACAACCTGGAGGTATCCGCACCGGATATCGCAGGACTCTGGGACTTCACCATGGTTCCGGGAACCCGGAGAGAGGACGGCACCGTGGATCACAGCGTGGGCTGCACAGGCCTGGCATCCATGATCATGTCCGATACAAAGCATCCGGAGGCATGCTGGAAGTTCCTGAAATGGTGGACCTCCGCAGACGTACAGGCTCTGTATGACCGCGAGATGGAGTCTCTCATGGGCTCCGCAGCCCGTGTCGCAACGGCGAATAAGGAGGCCTTTCTGATGCTGCCCTGGCCGGTGGAGACCTATCATAACCTGGCAGAAGCCTTCACCTGGGTGAAGGGTATCCCGCAGGTACCGGGCGGTTATTATTCCTGGCGTAATGTGAACAATGCATTCTACACCGTAACCACAGAGACCGATACGGCATCGCCCCGAGAGGAGCTGATGGATAAGGTCCTCTATATCAACGAAGAGATCCGGTATAAGCGAATCGAGTTCGGATTACCGGTAGAAGACGAATAGATCGAATTCTAAGAAGAAAGGAGGGGAGAGTCAGTGGCAGATAAAACGAACAAAGAGTCCGGGAAACTGTCCATGGCTGACCGCCTCGCTGCTGCGAAGAAGGCTCAAGTCGAGGATGCTGTGGAGACAGATGACCTGGATGAGTTCGAAGAGGATGTGACGGAAGCAGCAGAAAAAGGCGCGGCATTGGATGCGGCGGCAGAAGCGGAAACGGAAGCGGACGATGCAGCGCTGGATGCGGCGGCAGAAGCGGAAGAAGGCGCGGCACAGGACATAGAAGCAGAAGCGGATGACGTGGAAGATACGGCGGCTGCGGCGGCAGCCATGGTGGCAGAACGTCCCGAGGCACCGGAAGTATCGGTTCCGGCATTTACGCCTCCGGATCGTTCACGTACAACCCGCCAGGCGGCCCTGGATGCTGTTGCGAATGACGAGATCGCCAAGAAGCAGCGGACGCTGAAATACCGGCTGAAGAGGAACAAGGCAAGCTACGTCATGATGGGACCTTATTTCCTGTTGTTTTTCCTCTTTACGGTCCTTCCGGTGGTCATGTCCATCATCCTCAGCTTTACTTACTTCAACATGCTGGAGTTCCCGAAGTTTAACGGCTGGGACAACTATATCAAGCTGTTCCTGAATGATGATATCTTCCTGATCTCCCTGAAGAATACACTGATCTTTGCGGTGGTGACAGGTCCCATCAGTTACCTTCTGTGTCTGCTCTTCGCATGGATCATCAATGAGTTCCGACCGAAGGTACGTACCTTCCTGACGCTCATCTTCTACGCGCCCTCCATCTGCGGCAACGCATACATGGTATGGTCGCTGATCCTTTCCTCGGACCGTTACGGATATCTGAACGGTTTGCTGATGAATTTGGGATTTATCAATGAACAGAAGCTTTGGATGCAGGATGCAAAACTCATCCTCCCCTGCCTTATCGTGGTACAGCTGTGGCTGTCCCTGGGTACCGGCTTCCTTTCCTTCATCGCAGGTCTGCAGACCGTGGACAAGTCGCTCTACGAAGCTGCGGCCCTGGACGGAGTCAAGAACCGCTGGCAGGAACTCTGGTATGTGACACTTCCGGCCATGAAGCCGCAGCTGATGTTCGGTGCGGTTATGCAGATCACGCAGTCCTTTGCGGTGGCGGATATCTCCATCCAGCTGGCAGGTAACCCCTCGGTCAATTACGCCGGCGCTACGGTTGTTACCCACCTTCTGGATTACGGCTCCACCCGTTTCGATATGGGTTACGCCTCGGCCATAGCAACGGTTCTGTTCCTTCTGATGGTCGGAACCAACAAGCTGGTTCAGAAGCTTCTTAGAAGGGTAGGTGAGTGATATGGCAAGACGCAAAAAAGAACTCGCCGCCCAGCCTCTTTCCCATGGGGCTATCGTGATCCCGCCCCCGGTACCGGATGCTGATCCGGATGCGGTGGTAAGGGAGCTGATGAAGAAAACCTACAAAGAGAAAAAGCTGAACCGGTCCAAAGCCGGAAACGGCCTCCTCTTCTTCATCATGATCATCTGCGGAATCTTCATGTCGCTTCCGCTGGTAATGATCGTAAATAACGCACTGAAGCCGCTGGATGAAATCTTCCAGTTCCCTCCGGCGATCTTCGTAAAGAACCCCACCCTGGAGAATTTCTCTGACCTGTTCCATGTCATGAGCGATTCCTGGGTACCGTTCTCGAGATACATCCTGAACACCATCATCATCACCGGTCTCGGAACCTTCGGCCACGTACTGGTAGCCTCCATGGCAGCCTATCCGCTGGCGAAGCACGAGTTCCCCGGCAAGAAGATCCTGTTCAACATGGTCGTCCTGTCCATGATGTTCTCCTGGACCGTAACACAGATTCCCAACTACATGATCATCAGCTGGCTGCATATCAACAATACGTACCTGGCTCTGATCCTGCCTGCATGGCAGTATGGTATGGGTCTCTATCTGATGAAGCAGTTTATGGAGCAGCTGCCCAGCTCACTGATGGAATCGGCACGGCTGGACGGTGCGTCCGAGTACAAGATCTTCTGGACCATCGTGATGCCGAATGTAAAACCTGCATGGCTGACTCTGGCCATCTTCCAGTTCCAGCAGATGTGGGGCAACACGGGTTCCATGTTCCTCCGGGACGAGCAGCTGAAACCGCTGCAGTTTGCGCTGCAGCAGATCGCAGCAGGTGGTACGGCAAGAGCCGGAGCCTCCGCGGCGGTTACATTTATCATAGCGGCAGTGCCCATCATCTTCTTCCTGGCCTGCCAGAGCAATGTCCTTGAAACCATGACCACCTCCGGTATGAAGGAGTAGAGTTATGCACCGGTCTTCCCGCCGGCCGATATGGCGGAACAGGGGGCGCATCCTCCCGGAAACCGGTATGATTCGGAGCAAAAGAACGAATATGAGAAAATACACAAAAATCAAAAAAATATTCGGTGCCATTGCATTGGCGGCGGCTGTTGCTTTTACTCCGCTTATGGCCCGCGCAGAGGACGATGTTCCCTATGACACGTATAATTACAATTACTGGGAGGACATCGTAAAAACCCCTGCGGCCTATACACCGGACGGAAATGTCTCGGGCCTGGACGTTGGTACCACAAACTTCAGGGAACCGCAGGATATCTGCATCTCGGATGCCGGTGAGGTCTATGTCGCTGATACGGGAAATAACCGGATCGTTGTTATGGATAATAAGATGACGAAGGTGAACCGGATCATCGACAGCTTTACAAGGGACGGTGAAGAAGATCATTTCTCTGCTCCCTACGGTGTCTGTGTATCGGAGAATAATCACCTGTACATCGCAGACTCCAACAACGCGCGGATCGTGGAACTGACACCGGAGGGCGAGTTCATCAAGATCGTCAACGAGCCGAAGTCGGAGATCCTGGAGGAGAATTTCGTATTTATCCCGCTGAAGGTTACCGTAGATTATGCAGACCGTATCTATGTCATCAGCAAAGGTGCATTTGAAGGTATTCTGGTCTTCGAATCCGATGGAGTCTTCTCCGGCTATTTTGGAACCATCGATGTTAAGATCTCCGTCTGGGAGAAGTTCTGGCGGCGGTTTGCTTCCAAGGAGGAGCGGTCCAACACCCAGCTCTACATTCCTACGGAGTTTACCGGTATCGATGTGGACAGCGGCGGGTTCATTTACGCCTCCAACATCGACTCCGACGGTAAACAGGCAGTGCGTCGTCTTAACCCTCAGGGTAAGGATGTGATCCAGAAGGGCGAGAACGGAAATGTAGGAGGGGACATCCGGATCGCAAAGTACGGTGAGTACAGCGGACCCTCCGAGATCGTGGATGTGGTCTACCGGGGGCAGGGCAAGTACTCTCTGCTGGACCGGAAACGCGGAAGGATCTTCACTTATGACAAGGAGGGCAACCTCCTGTACATCTTCGGTGGTATCGGACTGCAGAAGGGAACTTTCCAGACACCGGTGGCTATCGAGGCCATCGAAGACGAGATCCTGGTGCTGGATGCGGGACGCAACAGTATCCTCAAGTTCCGGGAGACCAATTACGGTGCTCTGATCAATGATGCCGTGGGACTTCGTTTCGACGGCGATGAAACCCAGGCCATCGACAAATGGCAGAAGGTATTGGAGCTGGATCAGAACAACGAGCTTGCCAATAACGGTATCGGCAAAGCGTATCTTACCTCCGGCGATAACGAGAAGGCCATGCATTATTTTGAGCTTGGCATGAACAAGAAATATTATTCCATCGCATTTAAGCGTTACCGGAATCAGATCCTGGCGGACAATCTGGCATGGATCCTGTCCGGACTCATCGTCCTGATCGCAGCCCTTGTGATCTGGACGAGATGGAGAAACAAGAAGAAGGGTAAGAAGAGAGAGGAGGGATTGCTGTAGTGGGAAAGCAATTATCGAAAGATAAATGGAAATACCTCTTTTACACCATCAGCCATCCCGGCGACGGCTTCTATGAGATCCGGCACAGAGAGCACGGCAGCGTGGTGATCGCGCTGATCATGGTGGTTCTCTTCTCGGTATCCTGGTCCATTAACCGGATCGGTGCAGGTTTTGTGGTCAATGATAACGATCCGAGAAGCGTGAATTCCCTTACGGAGCTGATCACGGTCTTCCTGTTCTTCCTGCTGATCTGTGTCAGCAACTGGTCCATTACCTGCCTTATGGAGGGCAAGGGACGTCTGAAAGACATTATCGTTGCCGTCGGGTATTCTACCCTTCCGGCGACGGTCTGCATCCTGATCGGAACGGTCTTCAGCTGGTTTGTATCCAAGGATGAAGCGGCATTTTATGTCATGATCTGCGGTATCGGTATCGCGTATACCCTGTTCCTGATGTTGGTGGGGATCATGACGGTGCACAGCTTCACTCTGGGAAAGACGCTGATCACACTGCTCCTCACTCTGGTGGCGATGCTGCTGATCATTTTCATCCTGCTTCTGCTGGTGGATCTGATAAATCAGGTATACAGCTTCATTCACAGTATCTATCAAGAGTTGATGTTCAGAGCTTAGGAGGCTTCGCATGGCGAGGACAAAAGAACAAAAAAAAGCGATGAAGGAGCTGAACCTGAAGAAGCAGCGAAAGAAGGTCGGCAAATGGGTACTCTGGGTTATCCTGGGAGTGCTGGTCATCTTCGGGGCTTACATGGCTTACTACCTGATCCGCTATAATTTCTATAATCATTATAAGGATTATCTGACGGACTATGAGATGCCGACCGGCGGTGAGTTTAAGGCACTTTCGGATGCTTCTCCTTCCGTTGATGGTTTCAGTCTTGCCGCGGAAACGGATGCGCTGAAGCTGTACGTGAAGACATCCGACGGGTCCATCGCAGTTTATGACAAGCGGAACGGGGAGACTATTTATTCAAATCCTCCGGGGGCAGATGAAGACAGTATCGTCAATCAGTCCAACCGCAACAATATGAAGAGCCAGCTGATCCTGGATTACTACAATACACAGCGGATCGAGAACACCTTTGATTCCTTCAGTCAGGCAGTGGCTTATGATCAGATCAAGGCCGAGAGTATCGAAAACGGTGTCCGTATCACGTATACCTTTGGTGATACCACCGCATCCACCGGTATCGTGCCTATTTACATCCGGCAGGAATCTCTGGACCGCATACTGACGCAGCTGGAGAATGATGGCAAGAAGGATGCGGCCAAGTACACGAAGAAGAAGTTTATCAAGAGCGATCTCGGGGATGACATTCTGGTCATGCTGAGCAATACCCAGAAGGGTGTGGCAGAGCTTCGCCGGCTGAACGAGTACTTCGAAAGCGTAGGCTGGACCAAGGATGATTATGCGCGTGAGATGGAGGTTGCCGAGGGCGAAGTGGAGGAGAACATCTCCTTTACGGTGCCTCTGGATTATACCCTGAAGGATGATTATCTCGAGGCCACGGTCTACATGAAGGGCGTGTCGGAGAGCGGCGGAGGCGCCATTCACAACATCCAGATGCTGAACTTCTTCGGCGCGGCAGGTAAGGATGAGAAGGGTTACATGCTTCTCCCCAACGGTTCCGGGTCCATCGTTTACTTTAATAACGGTAAGAGCAAAATGCAGTCCGGAAATGATTATTCCGAATACATTTACGGGATCGATCCCATGGTGGCGGATTACACCGTCCGTGAGATCGCGGAGAACTCCAAGCTGGCACTTTTCGGGATTTTCCGGGAGAAATCCGGAATCCTGGCAACCATCGAAGCCGGTGCGTCTCTTGCGAATGTTTCCGCAGGCGTGGCCGGGGATATCAATGAATATAATAACGTATATACGACCTTTACGGTCCGTGGAAATGATACTCTGGCAATGTTCGGCACCACCGGTTCCGAAGCAAACCTTCCCATCGTGGAGAAGACCTTCTATGACTGCCCTCTTACCATGCGGTACACCTTCCTGACGGAGGAGAACAACGGTTATGCAGGTGCGGCAGCTTACTATCGCAGCAGGCTGATCAGGGAGGGACGTCTTAAGGTCAAAGAGCAGGAGACAGGAGATATCAAGCTGTATTACGACCTGATCAACGGTGTGGAGGAAGAAAAGTCCTTCCTGGGAGTGAAGTATCGCGGACTTGTGGCGATGACCACATTTGAAGAATCAGGGGAGATTGCCAAAGCATTGGAAGAGGCCGGCGTTACACGCCAGGTTATGAACCTGCAGGGCTGGTCCGGCGGCGGTTATTATCACGATACGCTGGGGAAGATCAAGGTCCCCGGAAAGTTAGGCGGTAAGTCGGATCTCGAGGAACTGACGGAAACCGTGCAGGGGCTTGGCGGATCGGTATATGTAGACTGTGCGTTCCAGAAGGTATCGGATGTCAGCAGCCGTTACTCCGCAGCCAATGAGAGCTCCAGATATTACGGAACCGGTTATGTGGGCGAGTTCGGCGAGGTCAGCCCCATAAATCTCCGGCAGACTGCAAGCCTCGGTTACAATGAGAATATCTACTATCTGATCTCTCCGAAGTTCCTGGTTCGTTATACCGAAGGCTTCACGGACAGGATCGATGATTACAACGTGACAGGCATCTCCCTTCGGGATCTGGGCAACGTGCTGCAGTCCGACAAGAGGCGTACCAACGTGATCACCCGGGAGCAGGCCCTTCAGATCGTGAAGACAGAGCTCGGTAAGATGAAGGAAACCGGCAAGCAGATCATGGTGAATAACGGAAATGATTATTCCTTCGAGTACGCAGACGATATCCTGAATGCACCGCTGTCCGACAATGATTATTATGTGATCGACGCCTCCATTCCGTTCTATCAGATGCTGATCCACGGAAGTATTGATTACTGCGGCAGCGTGATCAATCTCGGTAATACGACAGATACAAAGGAGATCGTCCTGACACTGATCGAGACGGGAGCCTCCCCGCATTTCGTCTTCACCGAGGAAGAAGCAACAGAGATGAAGATGACGGGTCTCAACAAGATGTATTCCACGTCCTTTGATGTCTGGAAGGACACAGCCGTTTCGGTTTGGAAGGAGACCAATGAAGCACTCTCCAGGGTGAGCGGTGCGACCATGACAGACTATCAGCAACTCCAGGACGGTGTGTCCGTCACGACCTACGGAAATGGCATAAAGATCTATGTGAATCATACGGAGCAGAGCGTGAGCGTAGACGGCGTAACGGTGGAACCGAAGAGCTACGCAATCGGAGGGTGATATGGGAGAGAAGAAGAAAAAACAGAAGATGACTCTGGCCCGTAAGCGCTCCATGAAGGGCTTTCTGTTCATCGTTCCGTGGCTGATCGGATTCCTGGCGTTCTATCTCAGGAGTCTGTTCATGACGGTGCAGTTCTCTTTGTCGGATCTGACCGTCAATAACGGCGGCGGCTATACCCTGGATTTTGTGGGATTGGATAACTTCCTTTTCGCTTTCCGGGGACACGGAACCTTTAAGCAGATCCTGACATCTTCCGTGGGAGATATGCTGATCGACGTTCCGCTCATCACCTTCTTCAGCCTGATGATCGCCATGCTTCTGAACCGGAAGTTTAAGGGAAGAACCCTGATGCGCGCCATCTTTTTCCTGCCGGTCATCCTGAATTCGGAAGCCATCCTGGCTGCCATGAAGGTATCCGCCAGCATGATGATGGGCGGTCTCTCCTCTGCGGGTGCGGAGGTTGCGGAAGCTGCCAGCTCCGGAGTGAGCGTGGAATACTACGTGCAGATGTTCAGTTCTCTGGGTCTGCCCATGGGACTCATCGAGTATGTAGTCGGTGCGGTAGGACGAATCAGTGACATCATCAATGCATCCGGCGTGCAGATCATCATTTTCATCGCGGCACTGCAGTCCATCCCAAGCTCCATGTACGAGGTGGCGAAGATCGAGGGCGCAACGGCTTATGAGACATTCTGGAAGGTAACCTTCCCCATGGTGATGCCGCATATCATTACGGTTGTGGTTTATACCGTGGTGGACAGTTTTGTAAACTCGGAGGTTGTAAACCTGGCATACAATACGGCGTTCTCGGAGAAGAACTACGGACTGAGTTCCACCTTCTCCCTGATCTCAACACTAATTACTTGTGCAATTCTTGCCTTAGTTGTCAGGTTTATTCAGAAACGAACGTTCTACTATAATTGATGGAAGGAGGTGACCCCGGCATATGGATAAGGCTGCAGAAGTGACAAAGAAGAAAACAGCCGAGGCAGAAGCGGATGAGCTGGTAGCCGTGAATCCGAAGGGATTTCATCTCCGGAACATGGACATCAACACGAAGAGCAAGATCACGGATGGCGTTAAGGGATTTATCCTGGGGCTGTTCCGCTGGGTGGTTCTGATCGGTGTGGCATACGTGATCATCGGTCCGGTGCTGGGTATCATAGCCAGGTCCTTCTTCTCTGACGCGGATAACTACAACACCATGGTGTATATGATCCCTCAGAGTCCCACGATGGAACGGTACGAGGTTGCATGGAAGACACTGAACTATACGCAGACCTCCATCAGCACCATTCTGTACTCCCTGTCTCTGATGCTGATCCAGGTGTTTATGTGTTCCATGGTCGGTTATGGATTTGCGCGGTATGATTTCCCGCTGAAAAAAGTGCTCTTTGCATTTGTGGTAGTCATGATCGTCATTCCGACCCATACCATCATGCTCCCGCTGTATATGACATTTGCGAATTTTGATGTATTCGGGATCCTGTCGCTGATCCTGGGGAAGGCGCCGAACCTTTTGGGAACGGTCTGGCCCATGTACATCATGACCTTCCTGGCCTGCGGACTCCGGTCGGGACTGTATATCTACATCTTTAACCAGTTCTTCCGGGGACTCCCGAAAGAGATCGAAGAAGCAGCATATGTGGACGGCTGCGGCGTGTGGTACACCTATTTCCGGATCATGCTGAGAAATGCAACTCCGGCCGCCATCACCGTATCCATCTTCTCGCTGGTATGGCAGTACAATGACACCTTCTATGCGAAGCTGTTCAACATCAGTGATTCGATCCTTTTGTCGAAGCGAGTCGCGACCCTGGCAGCCAATGTGGGAAATGTTTACAGGATCTACGATCCGAATATTCTTCAGCTGTACATGGATGCGGGTATCGTCCTCGTTATGCTCCCGCTGGTGATCATTTACGTGATCCTGCAGAAGCAGTTCATCGAAGGTGTGGAACGGTCAGGTATCGTCGGATAGGGAATTATTATCAACGAATAATAAATGTGGAAACATTATTTATTATATTAACAAACGAAATCACTTTAAGAGGAGGAATGAGAAGTGAAGAAGAAGCAACTTGCAACTATCGTTCTGGCATCCGCCATGATGGTATCTTCCCTTGCTGCATGCGGTAACTCTTCCGATGGCACAACAGCGTCATCCGGCGGAGAGGCTACCACTGCTGCTCCTGCGGCATCTACGGAAGCAACCACAGCTGAACCGGATACCACAGCACCGGAGCCGGAGAAGGAAGCGACCCCGAGTGTTGATTTTGAAGACGGCAAGTCAGCGTTTGCCGTAGTAGCAACCAATGTCGGCGGCGCAGATAAGTCTGTGCTTTCTGTAGTGGACTTTAATGGTTCCAAGGCACTGAAGGTAGAGAATGCCGAAGGCGGCAAGATGTTCGTAGCGATCAATGTCAGCGCACTCCTGGGTGATAAGGTTGCTGATCTGGCTGAGATCCGCATGAATCTCGGCACACAGAACAAAGACAAGTTCGCTGCATCCAGTGGTACTCTGTACTGCTATGTAGGCGATGACAACCATGAGTATAAGGCAGGCAACTGGTCCGTATACATCGAGAGCGCAAATCCGAAGACAGCAAAGTTTGATGTAAAGGATGCCGGTTTTGTTGCAGGAAAGGATAACTACATCATCCTCTCCAAGGAGACAGATAATTCCAAGACGACTCCGTCTGATCTGCTTATCGACAATATTGCATTCCTGAATGCAGCCGGAGAAACAATCACAGCAGATTCTTCAGCTGAGTTCGGTTCACCGGCAGGATTTACATCCTCCAGTGATACCGCAAATCTCTTCGGCCTGTTGAAGCCGGTGAACTGGGAAGGCTTCGCAACGAAGGGTGACGGCTGGGCACAGGCAGGTGTTGCCATGACGGATGAGATCAAGGCAGCGCTGGTACCGGGTTCCGTGATCGAGATCAAGTTCAAGGCTGAGACCGGTCATCTGTGGGTAGTCATGAATGAGGCAGAGGTTGGCTGGAGCCGTGTAGGCGTCGGTGACTGGGATGGTTCCGGTCAGCAGTATGCATATATCAACAACGCACAGGATACCTGCCAGATCACTTATGAGCAGATCGCAGCGGTTTGCGGCGATGATATCACCAAGTGGGGCTCCATGATCCAGTGTGAGTCTGACGGCGCATGGGAGGTTTCCTCCGTACGTGTAGGTCAGGCAGTAGATAACCCGGCGATCACTCATGCAGTGAACTGGGAAGGCTATACAGCTAAGGCTGATGCATGGGCACAGGCAGGCGTTGCCATGACGGATGAGATCAAGGCAGCTCTGGTTCCGGGCTCTCTGGTAGAAGTGAGCTACAAGTCCGAATCCGGAAATATATGGCTGGTTATGAATGAGGCTGAGGTTGGCTGGACACGCGTAGGTGTCGGTGACGCTGATGGTTCCGGAAACGGCTACATCGTAGCAAACGGAAGCAAGGCTTATATCCCGTACGAGACGATCGCTCAGTATTGCGGCGATGATATCACCAAGTGGGGCTCCATGATCCAGTGTGAGTCTGACAGCCCATGGGAAGTATACGGCATTCGTGTAGGTACAGCAGCCGGCTTTAGGGCCGAAAACAACCATATTGAGATCGGCCAGAGCACCAAGGGCGACGGCTGGGCACAGGATGGTTTTGACCTTACACCGGAAATGATCGAAGCGCTCAATCCGGGTACAGTGATCGACATCAGCTACAAGTCTGAGACTGGTGAGATCTGGGTTGTTATGCCGGATGCAGCAGCAGGCTGGAAGCGTGTCGGCGTTGGTGACTATGACGGTTCCGGACAGGGTTATGCACTGTTTGACGGAAGCCACTGCCAGATCAGCTATGAGATGATCGCTGAGCAGTGCGGCGAGGACAAGTCAACCTGGGGTACACGCATTCAGTTCGAGGCATCTTCTCCGTGGGAAGTTAACGGTGCCTGGATCAGCAGCACAAAGTAAGAAGTATGATGAACGATCATAAGGAGGATACACTACAATGAAGAAATTCAAGAAACTGACAGCCTTTGCGCTGACAGCCGCTATGGCACTCAGCATGGCAGCATGCGGTTCCGGTTCTGACGGAACAACCGCATCCTCAGGTGGAGATACAAGTGCACCCGGCGGAGACACATCCGCCAGCAGCGAGCAGAGTACAAGCGGTGGCTCTGAATCCAAGCTCCCGAAGCATGAGGGCAGCGAGCCCCGTACCATCCGCATCGGTACATGGTATGACATTTACTATGACAGCACACATAAGGACATCCATGATGACCCGTCTGTATCCGATGAGGAGCTGGCTCAGATGATGTTCGACAACCTGAAGCGCGTTGAGGAGAAGTACAACGTACGTATCGAGTACGTGAACCTGACCTATGACGGAATTCAGGAGTCCATCAACACCTCCGTTCTGGCAGGTAAGCCGGACTGCGATATCTACCTTACAGAGCCGGCATTCGGTATCCCTGCAGTTGCAAATGGATATGCAACCGATCTGTCCAAGGTTCTTCCGGCAGATGCAGATATCCTGACAGATCAGAACTATCTGACAACCATCAATATCAACGGTCTTGAGGGAACTTACTTCATGCTGCCGGTTGGTGGAGAGTCCATTCCGGGTTCATCCTATGTTCTGTCCTTCAACAAGAAGATGCTGGATGATGCAGGTCTTGAGAATCCGAACGCTCTTTATGAGAGAGGCGAGTGGACCTGGGAGAAGTGGAGAGAGTACCTGATGAAGCTGACCAAGGATTCCGACGGCGACGGCGTTACAGACGTATACGGCTTCGGTTCCCGTTATGACTGGCTGTTCGAGTACCTCAACATGAGCAATGGTACCGCAGTTGCTTCCAACCAGAAAGAGAATCTGTCCAGCAAGGAAGTCGGCGAGACACTTGATTTCATCTACAACATGTACAACGTAGATCACGTAGCAAGACCGTGGAACGAGGAAGACTGGAATGATAACCAGAACGCCTATATCAACGGTGAAGTTGCATGCTGGTTCAGCCAGGCATGGATCGTAGACTCCAACAAGGATGCTGACGCAGGTCTTGAGGAGATCTGGGTTCCGTTCCCCATCGGACCGTCCGGCAACAAGGAAACAAACGCACGTAAGAATGCAGCATCCGGTGCAGCTTACTTTATCCCGCAGGGTGTAGAAGATCCGTATCTGGTATACATGGTATTCCAGGAGTACAAGGATTACTACGGAGATGACTTCGAGCAGAGAGATTACGTAAATGACTGGTGGCACAACAACGCTCTGACCGAGGACAACTACAACGTAATGTACTATTGCGGCGAGAAGACCGGTATCGACCTTTGGAACGCTATGGGCGTTGACTATCAGTTCCCGCTTCTTCTGAAGGGTGAGCAGACAGCAGCACAGTTCCAGGAGACCAACAAGCAGCTTGTACAGACTGCGTTGGATAACATGTTTAAATAAGCCATGCACATTCGCACGATATGCTGTGCGCGAGCTTGCTCGCAGGCACAGCCATATCGATGCGGATGTATACGGCGCAGCCGTACATCGACGGATCCGAAGGATCCGGAGAGGTGGCATGGCGTGAA
>CAMPAX010000002.1 GCA_946633495.1 uncultured Lachnospiraceae bacterium
AGGTGATCATCTCATTCTTATATGCCACACTGATCTTCCCCTTAAACATTTCCGCCTTCGGTACAGTACTTGACGGCATTGTCAATCAGGATCGACACCAGCTCCCGAAGTCCGCCTTCATCTGCCTTTACCTTTCGATCCTTTACGATCTCCGTTTCATAGAGAAGGCCATTATTTGCGGCCAGGATCCGGAACTCGGCAGCCACCTTCTCCGTCACCTCGGAGATAGATACGTCCGTCAGCACCACTTCCTCCTTCTCCTGAAGCCTGGAGAGCATTCCGATGAGGGCCGACGCGGTTCAAATACACCGTAAATACTGCTCATTCCGCATCCTCCTTCGTCCCGATCCACTCCGTCTTCTGACGTTCTTTATTCTCCGCCGACGGGATCGGCACTTCCGGCATCATTTCCGTGGAGACCTTCCGCATGATGCGGTTGAAGAGTTCAAACTCCTCGGGAGAAAGGCTCTTCTCCAAACGATTCTCCACGATGTCCATATACTTCTTATTGATATTCCAGTATTTATAATACTTCTCTGTCACCTGCAGATAAAACTCGCGTTTATCCGTCCCTGACTGCACCTTCTGAAGGTAGCCCTTTTTGATAAGGGAATTCACCTTATAGGTGGCATTGGGTGCGGAAATGCCGATGAAATCCGCAAATTCATTGATGGTTGGATTTCCCAGCGCTCCGATCACCTCAATGCAGTAAGCTTCCGTAGTGGTGAGTGACAGTTCCCGGCTCTGAATCCTCCTGAAGACATCCCTGTAATAATATACACGGAACTTTGAATATACTTCGTGCAGAGGATTCTGCCTGATATTCTCTGTTGTCGTATGATCCGGTCCGGACATGTGTCTCTCCTCTTCCATACTTTATGAGCCAATGACAAATGAGATCTCTGCCTGCGCAGCCACCTTGTCACCAACTTTTGCAACCGCCTTGCCGAAGCCCACGGGTCCCTTACGCTCGGTGATCTCGCAGCGAAGAGTCAGTACATCTCCCGGGCGGACCTGCTGACGAAAACGTGCATTTTTGATCCCGCCGAAGAAAGCGATCTTTCCCTTATATGCCTCTTCCGAAAGGATGGCAACCGCACCGGTCTGGGCCAGTGCCTCGATGATCAGTACTCCCGGCATCACATGGGCTTCCGGAAAATGCCCCTGAAAGAAGGGTTCGTTTACTGTAACACATTTGATCCCTTCTGCCCAGACGCCCGGTTCAAAATCAATGATCTTATCCACCAGCTGCATCGGATAACGATGCGGCAGGATCTCCTGTATCTGATTGGAATTCAGTTCCATTTATTCTTCCTCCCACTTCTTAAATGCGGTGGTCGCATTGTGGCCGCCGAAACCTAAAGAGTTGCTGATCGCCACCTTGATGTCGGCTTTTCTTCCTTCGTTGGGTACGATGTCCAGATCACAGTTCGGATCCGGAACCTTGTAATTGATGGTAGCCGGAACAAAGCCCTCCTGAAGAGCTTTCGTAGTGATGATCGCTTCCACGGCCCCGCTGCCGCCCAGAAGGTGTCCCGTCATGGACTTGGTGGAGCTTACCATCAGTTTGTATGCGTGCTCACCGAACGCCGCTTTGATGGCCTTGGTTTCTCCTGCATCATTTAACGGAGTGGAGGTTCCGTGCGCATTAATGTAATCCACATCCTCCGGCTTTAGGCCGGCATCTTCCACTGCCATCTTCATGCAGTTTGCCGCTCCCAGTCCTTCCGGATCCGGCGCAGTGATATGATGCGCGTCACAGGTTGCGCCGTAGCCTACGATCTCGCCGTAAATCTTTGCTCCGCGCTTCTTTGCATGCTCCAGTTCCTCAAGGATCAGGATTCCCGCACCCTCACCCATCACAAATCCGGAACGTTCCGCATCGAAGGGGATGGAGGCACGATTCTTATCCGTGGAAAGATTCAGCGCATGCATTACGGTAAATCCTCCGATACCCATCTCACAGATGCATCCCTCGGATCCGCCGCACATCATTACATCCGTATAACCGTCACGGATGTTGCGGAAAGCCTCACCTACTGCGTTATTTCCGCTGGCACATGCCGTTACCACACAGGTGCAGATGCCCTTGAAACCGGTCTCGATAGCGATCTGTCCGGCTGCCATGTTGGCGATGGTCATGGGGATGTAGAACGGAGAGATCTTCTCATATCCACGCTCCAGACCACGGGAATGCTCGCTGGTATTGGTGATCAGTCCGCCGATCCCGCTGGAAATGATGGTGCCGCAGCGATAGGGATCTTCCTCTTCGATCCGGATCCCGCTGTCCTTCATGGCCTCACGCGCCGCGATGGTGGCGAACTGCGTATAGCGGTCCATTTTCTTTGCTTCCTTCTTGTCTAAAAATGCCTCCGGTGTATAGTCCTTCACCTCTGCCGCCAGCTTCAGCTTGAAGTTGGTGGTGTCGATGGACTTTATCTCGTCGATCCCGCAGACCCCTGCCTTTACATTTGTCCATGTTTCCTCTAAATTATGTCCGATGGGATTGATGGTTCCCATGCCCGTGATCACAACTCTTCTTCTCATGGTCGGTTCCTCTCTTTATCTTTTCGATGATATACCTACTGCAGACCGCCTGCCACTTCCAGCACTTGTCCGGTGACATAGGATGCCGCATCACTTGCCAGATATGCAACAGCCTCTGCCACATCCTCTACCTGTCCCAGACGTCCTAAAGCGATTTCTTTCTTCAGCTTCTCCTTCACGTCCTCCGGAAGAGCGGCTGTCATGTCCGTCTCGATAAATCCGGGTGCCACCGCATTACAGGTGATCCCCCGGCTTCCCAGCTCCTTTGCCACGGATTTTGTCATGCCGATCACTCCGGCCTTGGCTGCCGCATAATTCACCTGACCTGCATTTCCATACACGCCTACTACGCTGCTGATATTCACGATCCTGCCGTAGCGTGCCTTCATCATGGGCTTTGAAACCGCCTTCATCATGGCATAAACGCCGCGAAGATTCGTACTTATCACAGCATCAAATTCCTCATCTTTCATCCGCATCAGCAGATTATCCCGGGTGATCCCGGCATTGTTCACCAGGATATTCACGGTTCCGCCGATCTCCTCCGCTGCCGCCACCACAGCTGCCGCAGAGGCCGGATCTGCCGCATCCGCCTGAACCGCCTTTGCCTTGACTCCCAAAGCGGACATTTCCTTCACTGCCTCTTCCGCCGCTGCCGCATTTCCGGCATAAGTGATCACTACATTCGCACCGCCTTTTGCCAGACGGAGCGCGATCCCACGACCGATCCCACGGCTTCCGCCGGTGACAATGGCCGTCTTTCCCTCAAATTCTTTCATACTGTACTCCTGTTATTCTAAATGATCCGATACTCCGATGTCCAAAGCCTTACTCGCCTGCAAGCACAGCCTTCAGTGCCTCGATATCCTCAGCCTTCTCCACATTATAGCAGGGAAGCTCTACGGTCTTCTGAACAAACTTGGAAAGTGTCTTACCCGGGCCGATCTCTACAAATGCATCAATGCCCTGCTCCGCCATATATCGGATGGTGTCCTCAAAAAGTACCGAAGTCTGAACCTGCTTCTCCAAAAGACCCGGAATGGTCTCCTCCCGGTTCATCGGGCGGCCCACCGCATTGAAGATCACCGGGAACTGCATCTCTCCGAAGTTCTCCTGCTGAAAACGTTCTGCCAATGCGTCTCCTGCCGGTTTCATAAGGGATGTGTGGAACGGTCCGCTGACCTTAACCGGAAGCACACGCTTTGCGCCAAGCTCCTTCATCACTTCCGCTGCCGCGTCTACGGCCTCCGCATCTCCGGACACCGTGATCTGTCCCGGACAGTTGAAGTTTGCCGGCTCGCAGCAAAGCTCCGAAAACTGCTCATTTATCCTTTTACATCCTTCGTAGATCTTCTCCCGTTCCAGCCCAAGGACCGCGATCATCTTGCAGGCTCTGCCCTGTACCGCGGACTGCATGGCATTTCCGCGATATGCAACAAGGTCGATCACCTGCTGTTCCGTAAAAACGCCCGATGCATAGAGTGCGCTGTACTCACCGAGAGAAAGGCCCGCCGCAACAACCGGACGGATCCCTGCTTCTTCCAGAACCTTCGTCATTCCAACCGCAAAAGCCACCATGCAGGGCTGCGTATATTTGGTCTCATTCAGGACCTCTGCCGGTCCTTCAAAGGATACTTTTTTTACATCAAATCCCGGTGCGGCATTATCCAGTACTTCCCGGAATGAAGGAAATGTCTCATACAGATCCTTTCCCATTCCGACGGCCTGGCTGCCCTGACCGGCATACAAAAAACCTAATTTCATGGTTTCCTCCTTCCAAATCGAAAACCCTTATAACGGAATCTCCCGCGCAGCTTCCAGCACGTTCTTTGCTCCCTGATACATATCCTCCAGGATCTCTGCCAGCGGGCGTATCTCCTTCAGCTGGCCACAGACCTGACCTGCCATAACGGAACCGTTCTTCATATCACCGTCAAAGACCGCACGGCGAAGTCCTCCGAGGGTGATCTGCTCCAGTTCATCTCTGGATGCAGCTGCCGCTTCCAGCTTCAGATATTCCCTCGCCATGGGATTCTTGATGATACGTACCGGTGCCCCTAAACTGCGTCCTGTAACCGTGGTACTGTTATCTCTTGCCTTGATGAGTTCCAGCTTATAGTTCTCATGGATCGGACACTCCGTAGACACCAGAAGGCTGGTTCCGATCTGGATTCCTGCGGCTCCGAGGCAAAGGGCCGCTGCAAACTGACGTCCGTCAGCGATGCCTCCGGCTGCAATGACCGGGATATTTACGCTGTCGATCACCTGGGGAACCAGAGCCATCGTTGTCATATCTCCTACATGTCCGCCGCTTTCACCGCCTTCGGCGATGACTGCATCCACGCCCTGCTTCTCTACCTTCTTCGCAAGTGCGCAGCTGGCAACCACGGGGATCACGATGGCACCCGTCTCTTTCCATTTCTCGATATATTTGCCCGGAGTCCCTGCACCGGTAGTAATGATCCGGATCTTCTCCCTCGCCAGAAGATCTGCGATATTATCCGCATCCGGATTCATCAGCATGAGATTCACACCGAAGGGTTTATCAGTGGCTTCTCTTGCGTCATGGATCTCCTTCTCCAGTGCCTCTGCGGGCATGCCGCCGGAGGCGATGAGTCCCAGTGCACCCGCATTGGAAACCGCTGCGGCGAATTTACCGGTGGCGATATTTGCCATTCCTCCCTGAATGATGGGATACTTGATACCCAGCATTTCGTTGATCAATTTCATCTTGTTCTCCTATTCCGTACTGTGCGGCGTGTCTTATTTTACTTCACGCTGCCCCATTTCCATACCATACGTTGGTGTCTTATCACACCGTCCCCGCATCTCTACTTTCTTACCAGTTTATCAATGTTCCGGAACTTTTCGTACCGTGCTCTCGCGATTTCCGCAGGAGAATACTTCTTCATGTCGTTGAATTCCTTCACAAGCATCCGGTCGATGGTCTTAAAAACTTCCTCCGGATTGTGATGAGCTCCGCAGGGCGGTTCCGGGATGATCCCGTCAACTACGCCGAACCGGTACAGATCCTGCGCAGTCAGCTTCATCAGGTCACAGGCTTCGGCCGCTCTTGACGAATCCTTCCACAAAATAGACGCAAAGCCCTCCGGAGAAAGAACCGAATATACTGCATGCTCCATCATAAAGACCTTATTCGCCACACCGATGGCCAGTGCGCCTCCGGAACTGCCCTCTCCGGTTACAATGGAGAAGATGGGTGTCCTGATGGCGCTCATTTCCGCAAGATTCCTTGCGATGGCGTTACTCTGTCCGTGCTCTTCAGCCTCGAGCCCCGGATAAGCACCCGGAGTATCGATAAATGTGATGATGGGGCGTCCGAACTTCTCTGCCTGCTTCATCATACGGAGCGCCTTCCGATACCCTTCCGGCTCCGGCATTCCGAAGTTGTATTTCATGTTTTCGTTGATGTTTTTGCCCTTCCGGTGTCCGAGGACCGTAACCGGGATTCCGTGAAACAACGCGATCCCGCCGTATATGCTCTGGTCTTCCTTCGACAGAAAATCGCCTCTTTGCACAAAGAAATCCGAAAACAGTGCATCGATATAATCATCGATCTTCGGACGGTGTCTGTGACGCGCCAGATATACATTATCGTGGGCGGTCACCGTCTCACATTCCTTGCAAAGAGCTGCATATTCCCTCTCCAGTTCCTGGGAACGTGCTGCCGAAAGATCTTCTTTTTTTCTTTCCTCTTCGATGGCCGTCATCCGCTCATCGATCTCACGAATGGTCATAATGTCGGCCTCCTTTTCTTCTGATGCAGCCGAAGAAGCAGTGACAGCTTATTTCGGATCTCATCTCTTTTCACGATCTCATCCACGAAACCGTGATCCTCTAAATATTCTGCTCTCTGGAAACCCTCCGGCAGCTTCTGTCCGATGGTCTGTTCGATCACACGTGGGCCCGCAAAACCGATCAGGGCACCCGGTTCTGCCAGCGTGATATCCGCAAGTGTTGCAAAACTTGCACTGACTCCGCCGGTGGTAGGATGGGTCAGAACCGCGATATAAAGCCCGCCGCTCTCACTGAAATGCTTTGCCGCTGCGGATGTCTTAGCCATCTGCATGAGGGATAAAATGCCCTCCTGCATGCGTGCACCGCCGCTGGCGGTAAATATGATCACGGGTAGTTTCAGCTTCTCCGCCACTTCAAAAGACGTGGTGATCAGCTCACCTACCGCGATCCCCATGCTTCCCATCAGGAACTCGCTTCCCATAACTGCAATGACGGCTTTCTGACCGTCGATCTCACCGACGCCTGCCAGAACAGCTTCATTCATTCCGGTCTTCTCACGAAGCGCTGAAATCTTCTCTTCATATTCCGGGTAGTCCAGAGGATTTACGTCTCCGATGGATGTCTTCAGCTTTCTGAAGGTACCCGGGTCCACTAAATTCCTCATTCTTCTTCTTGCAGAGATCTTATGATGCTTTCCGCAGTTCGGACAGATATAAAGTGCCTTCCGCATTTCCGTTATCACGTACTGGCTTCCGCACTCCGTACAAGTGAACATATCCGCACCATGCGGATCCGGTCCCTTCTTATATACGAAGGGTTCCTCCGTGGTCCGATTCAGGATCGCCGCCATCTCCTCCTGACTTTGTTCCTGAGGTGCGGCTGCAGCAATTTTCTCCGAAGGAGTACCTGACTCTTCGGGCACCTGCCTGATTTTTTCAGGCTTTTTCTTTATCTTTTTGATTAATCTCATGGATAGACTCATTTTTCTGTTCCCACATTTTTCTTAATATTCCGGTACATCAAAAATGAATTTACAATGTACCGTATATGCGATCTTAATGATGCTGATAATGACGCCGGAGGCAATTTAGATTCCATGCGACTGCGCAATTGCGTCGCATGGGCCTTTTGACTCTATCATCAAATTATTCTCCCGCACACAGTTCGACGCGAGCGGATCGGAAATCCCAACCGCTCGCGTCGCGCTCTAAACAAAGATATTCTTATTTGTGTGCCTCTACATAGTCGATCAGATCCTGAACCGTCTTGATCTTCGGAAGATCCTCATCTTCGATGGTGACACCAACTGCTTCCTCGATCGCCATACCAAGCTCTACTGCATCCAGAGAATCAGCTCCAAGATCGTCTGTAAGGGAAGCCTGCGGCGTTACCTTATCCTCATCACAGCTCAGTGTCTCAACGATTACCTTCTTGATCTCTTCAAACATCTTTTTTTCTCCTTTTTTCCTTTTTCTTCCTGCATTTTTCTGCTTTTACCCGCATATCAGGCCGTCTGTTCCAGTCAGCGTCTCACAGCGGAATTGGTTAAAAATTTTTAAGTAAAAGTTTTTAACTACCATCATTATAACGATGATTTTTTGCTTGTCAATAAGAAAATTTGTGCATTATTCTCAAACGAATATGGGCATTTTGCCCCTCTGAAATATAAACAAAGCATCACATAGACAAGGTTTTTTTCTCTTGACATTCTTTTTACGATGTATCATAGTAATAGTAGACACTGTGATGTAGTAATAAAAACCACATCACACCATTACCAATACCAAAACAATTAAGAAAAAAGCGTCATAAAAGGAGCATTTTGTATGGAGCAGATCTATATTCCCGAGCCTGGCATAGCCGGTCGTTATATAAGTGCATCACATGACGAATCAGGTCAGCTGACCGGAATCCGTTTTCAGGATACGGATGATTTTAATTTTGCATTTGATATCGTCGACCGGCTGGCAGAAAAAAATCCTTCCAAAACTGCCATGCTTCACATATCAAAAACCGGTCAGGAACGAAGGATCACCTTTGCGGATATGCGGAATTTTTCCAACCGTACCGCAAATTACTTTTCCTATCTCGGAATAAAAAAAGGGGATCGTGTCATGCTGGTCCTGAAGCGTCACTATCAGTTCTGGTTTGCCATCCTCGCACTGCATAAGATCGGTGCCGTTGCGGTTCCCGCTTCCTTCCTTCTTACAAAAAAGGACTTCGAATATCGTTTCAAGGCCGGGAAGATCCGTGCGGTGATCGCCACAGCAGACGGGGATGTCTCCGACGAGATCGATAAAGCAGTAAAATCAAACGATGCTATCAAAGCAAAGGTCATCGTAGGAGGAACAAAAAACGGCTGGGAATCCTATAACCGGGCCATCCGATTCTTCTCTTCTACCTTCGAGCGGCCTGAAAACGCGGCATGCGGTGACGACCCGATGCTGATGTATTTCACATCCGGTACCACCTCCTATCCGAAAATGGCAACCCACAGCTACAAATATGCTCTGGGGCACTACGTAACCGCCCGCTACTGGCACGGAGTGGATCCTGAAGGACTGCATTTTACCATCAGCGATACGGGCTGGGGAAAAGCCGTCTGGGGAAAGCTATATGGTCAGTGGCTTTGTGAGGCACCTGTTTTTACCTATGATTATACGGATTTCTATGCGAAAGAGATCCTTGGAATGATCCAGAAGTATAAGATCACCACCTTCTGTGCGCCTCCTACGGTGTACCGGTTCCTGGTGCATATCGATCTTTCACATTATGATCTTTCTTCCCTTAAAAATGTCACCACCGCCGGCGAGGCACTGAATCCGGAGATCTTCCGCCGGTTCCTGTCCGCCACCGGTCTTGCCATCATGGAGGGCTACGGTCAGACCGAGACTACTTTGGTCGCGGCTTCCATGCAGGGGACAGAACCCTGTCCCGGTTCCATGGGAAAACCGAATCCTCAGTTCGACGTGCACATCCTGAGGCCCGACGGTACCGATTGTGATCCGAACGAAGTAGGCGAGATCTGCATCGGAACCTCGGAATCCATTCCTTACGGACTGTTCCTTGGCTACTATCAGGCCCCCGACAAGACTCAGGCAGTATGGCATGACGGATTTTATCATACCGGAGATACGGCACAGGTAGACAAAAACGGATATTTATGGTATGTTGGTCGGGTTGACGATGTCATCAAATCCGCCGGCTATCGGGTAGGCCCCTTTGAGATCGAAAATGAGATCATGCGTCTGCCCTACGTGCTGGAGTGTGCCGCAACCAGTATCCCGGATTCCATCCGCGGACAGGCCATCAAAGCTTCCATCGTTCTGGCAGAAGGCACGGAAGCCAGCGAAGGTCTGAAAAAAGAGATCATGAAATATCTCCGAAACTCTCTGGCTTCCTACAAACGTCCGAAGCTCATTGAATTCGTGGAGGAACTTCCCAAAACCACCAGCGGTAAGGTCCGCCGGGCGGAAATAAAAGAAAAGGATTGGAACAAGAAGAAAAATGAAGCATAAGATCGTAGTGACCGGAATTGGCGCCGTAACGCCGCTGGGTATCGGTGTTGACACCTATTGGAACAATCTGATCGCCGGAAAATCCGGCATCGTACCCATTTCCAGATTCGACGCATCCTCTCTCCCCGTACAGATTGCCGGAGAGGTTCCGGATTTTAACCCGGAAGACTTTATGACCAGGAAGCAGGTAAAGGAGATGGAACTGTTCATGCAGTTCGGTTACGCATCTGCACAGGAAGCCATGACGGACGCCGGGCTTACGGAAGATCCCGAAGGCAATCTTCCCATCCCGAAGGAACGGATCGGCGTGGTTCTCGGAAATGTCTTCGCCGGCATCATCGATATCGCAGGAACTCAGGATAAATTCAGCACCGGAAATGCATCCCGCGTCAATCCCCGGTTCATCACCCGGATCATCGGGAATATCGCAGCGGCTCAGATTGCCATTTCCAAAGGTCTGAAAGGGCCGAGTCTTACGGTATCCACTGCATGTTCCTCAGGTATAGACGCCATCTCCACAGGAATCATGCTGATCGAGCAGGATCTGGCCGACGCCGTGATCTGTGTCGGAGCAGAGGCCGCTACCTGTCCTCTTACGATCCTTGGACTTTCCTCGATCCATGCCCTTTCCAGGAATAACGAACATCCCACGGAAGCAAGCCGGCCCTTCGATCTGGCCCGTGACGGTTTCGTCATGGCTGAGGGAAGCGGTACCGTGATCATCGAAAAGGAAGAATCTGCTCTTCGCCGTGATGCAAGGATCCGCTGCACCGTTGCAGGATACGCAAACAGCACCGACGGCTACCATGTGACCAGCCCTCATCCGGAAGGGATCGCAGCTGTCTTCTGTATGAAACAGGCTCTTGCAGTGGCCGGACTTCCTCTCACCTCCGTGGATTACATTAATGCTCACGGAACGTCCACCCCGAAGGGCGATGTCATCGAGGTAAATGCCATCAAGACGCTGTTCGGCGAGCACGCCGGCAAACTGGCTGTATCCTCTACCAAGTCCTCCACCGGACACCTTATGGGGGCAGGCGGAGTCACCGAGACCATCGCCTGCATCAAGGCGTTAGAGGAAGATATTCTTCCGCCCACCATCAATCAGACCACTCCGGATCCCGAATGCGATCTGGATTTTGTTCCCAACGTTGCCCGTAAAGCCCCTGTAAATGTGGCAATGTGCAATGCTTTCGGATTCGGCGGACAGAACGCCAGCCTGCTGCTTACCAGGTATTCTAAAGAGTAAGCCAAAAATCCGGCATAGTCCGAATTCGATCCGTGTAAAATCCGGCGAATCCTGAATCCGATCCGTGTAAGATCCGGCAAAGTCCGAATTCGATCCGTGTAAAATCCAATCGAATCACACACGAAGGTCGCCCCGGGCGCGGGCCTGAATTAAAAAGAAGTACGGTACCTACGCAAGAACGCGTCAGCACCGTACTTCTTTTCTATAGCATAAACTTCCCACCTGTCATTCTGAGCGAAGCGAAAAATCTACCCGGCATTGCCAGGTAAAAGAACCTTCACTCCAAAAGAAGAATCATCTCCTCCTTCGGAGGATCCATACAGACACTCCTGTAAGAAGCAGGATCCCCGGGATCACCCCCGACAGGATCACACCGAAGAACAAAGCGTCCGAATGAGGCACTACAACATATTGAACCTTATATGTCTTGGTGGGCACATAGATCAGCGCCGGCCGTGTGACCATGTGATCCATGATATTGATGAACAGCTTCCGATTCATACCCGAAACATACTGATCCACCGCATCCTGTGTCATGTAGGGAGAACCAAATACCGTAAGCTCCGCATTCCGCGTGATCCGACCGGCTCCTTCTCCTGCATCCGCCGGAGTCAGATCCACCGTCCATTTTCGGAAAACCCCAAGCAGGAATTCTCCTGTCTCGTCCTCCCCTTCCTTCCCGTCGCTCTCCGCTTTCTCGGGATTCCTCTTCAAAAATGCGGAAGGGGTCGTCTTCAGGATCGTCTCCACCGCCGGATCATCGGACCGAAGCCCCAAAGAATTGGCGGAAAGTGCGATATTTCCGGACAGCTCTTCTGTCACCGTTGTAGAAAGAATCTCCGGAACGATATAGTAGGGTTCCTGAAAATAAAGCTCCGTTTGCTCCTCCGAAACGATCCCATTTTCAACCCGGATCCCATATTCCGAAAGCAGCCCGTGCAGGTTTCTATGCTCTTCCTGTGTCCATTGCAGCAGAACATACATATGTCCGCCGCCATTCAGATAGTCCCGGAGCGCTCCGATCTCCGCTTCACTGTAATCCTCCTTCGGCGCCAGAATGAGCACCGAATCCGCATCCTTCGGGATCGATCCGCTTGACACAAGGTTGATCTCCTGAAGCTTTACATTCTCACGCGTCAACGCCGCTTCAAAATCACCCGAAAGCAGAAGCTCTCCGTGGCCGGAAAGTTCGTAAACCATAGGGATCCGTTCAGCGGTCACATAATCGATGCCGGAAGACAGAAGTCCCTCCAAATCAAATCCATCCGGCGCCGCACCGTACTCGGCCATGCCGGCATCGGTATAGGTATATATGGATTCCGCCGGGATGATGCGGAAGGTCTGATCCGACGCCACTACCAGACTTCCCTCACTGAAACCATTTGCGGTATACCGCATGGGGAACCGCGGCGACAGTGCCGGATCCACGTATTCTACGGAAATGCGCGGATACTCGGCATAATTCTTCAGCATCTTCACGGTATTCATGTCCGCGTCCGATTCTTTCTGATATACGTAGATCGTCACATCCTCGGAAAGGTCTCCCAGGAATCGCTTCGTCTGCTCCGTAAGCAGATGAAATTCCCGCATAGTCACATCGATTTCCGTCACACTGTCCGGAAGGAAAGCCGCTCCGACATTCAATCCCACAAGAAGGACCACAGTCCCGAGAAGCCAGATCATACGGTGTCGGAAAGCCGCAGCATTTCCGCCGCTGCCGCACTGGATTTTCCTAAGGCGAAGAACCGTGAATATCAAAAACGCTGCCGCTGCCGACAGAAAATACAGGACTGAGCGAAGGGAGATAACACCATTTTCCATCACCACAAACCTGGCCTGCAGATGGAACGCTCCGAAAAAGTCTTTCAGGAATGATGTGCCCAGGAGTTCCCCAAAGCCGCCCATGGTATATCCGAGGAATAAAACCACTGCCGAAAGAACTGCCGCAACCACCACGTTATTTGTAAGCGAGGACAGAAAGATCCCGATGCTGATGGCCAAAAGCCCGTACAGCACGTAAGCCAGCAGGGTCGTATACGCTTCCGTCACCGCCGAATCGCCGTAGCCTGTCAGGATCAGCGGAAATGCCGCCGCCAATACCACAGGGATCAGGAACAGCGTCACACAGGCAAGATATTTTCCCATCACGATCTTCGGCAGGGATACCGGTGCCGTGAAAAGCAGCTGATCCGTCCGATCTCTGAATTCCTGTGCAAAGGTCCGCATCGTGAGGATCGGGATCGTAATAGAGAAAAGATAGACTACGGAAGCATAGGCGTGGTTCACATGAGCCGAGCCGCCGTAGAGGTTGATCACATAAAAATATACTCCGAAAAAGAAAACGGATGCCGCAAGGTAGAGGAATCCCACAACATTGAATAACGAGGATCGGAGTTCTTTTTTCCAGATACTAATCATCTGCACCCTCCTCCGATGAATCGTATTCATCCTCACTCTCTTCATTTTGCCGATATGCCTCTTTTGTCACCCGCAGAAAGAGTCGTTCCAGGCTCGCCGTCTCCAGGTACCTTCGGATATCCTCCGCATTTTCCTCTTCCGAATGATCGGCTGCGGACGTCTTACTCTCCGTCAGAAGCTCTTCTGTTTTCCCGGACAATACCAGTCTTCCCGCGGCAATGATCAGAAGCTCGTCTGCCTCCTGCATGATCTCCGAAAGAACATGGGAACTCACAAGTACGATGCAGCGCTGACCCAGCTCCCGGATCAGGCGGCGCATTTCCACCATCTGCACCGGATCCAGTCCGTTGGTGGGTTCATCCAGGATCAGAATGTCCGGATCTCCCATCAGGGTTGCCGCCAGTGCGGTTCTCTGACGAAAGCCCTTGGACAGCTGTCCGATCAGACGCCGCCGGACGCTGTGAAGCCGACCGCTTCGTACCGCTTTTTCGACTGCCCCGGCACGCTCCTGCTTCGGAATTCCCCGAAGCTCCGCCTGAAACCGAAGATACTCCTCCACCGTCAGTTCCGGATAGAGTGGGGGAACCTCCGGAAGATATCCGATCCGTCGTTTCAGTTCTTCCGGCTTCTTCTCCATGGAAATGCCGTCGACCAGGACTTCTCCCGATGTGGGAACAAGGAACCCGGTCAACATCTGCATGGTGGTCGTCTTTCCGGCTCCGTTCACTCCAAGAAGCCCGTACACGCGTCCGGGTTCCAGCGTAAAACTGACATCCTGCAGCACCACATTCCGTCCATATGCTTTTGTAAGATTTCTGGCTTCCAGCATGTTCTTTACCTTTTCCTGTCAAATCCCCGCCATTTTTAAGCTTCTTTGGGATCTATCTTCTTCTATTCCGGATCATAGATCCAGATCCAGCTCCACCGGGCAGTGATCCGATCCGTAGATATCACTGTGGATCTTCGCATCCACGATCTTTTTCTCCAAAGCATCCGACACCAGAAAATAGTCGATCCGCCATCCCGCATTTCTTGCTCTGGCATTAAAGCGATATGACCACCAGGAATATGCGTCTTCCAGATCCGGATACTTGTGCCGGAAGGTATCGATAAACCCACTCTCCAAAAGCTCGGTCATCTTCCCTCGTTCTTCATCCGTGAACCCGGCATTGTGATGATTCGAAGCAGGATTCTTGATATCGATCTCCTTATGAGCCACATTCATATCTCCGCAGATCACCACCGGTTTTTCCTTGGAGAGCCTGCCCACAAAGGTGCGGAAATCATCCTCCCATTCCATACGGTAATCCAGACGTTTTAACTCATTCTGGGAGTTAGGGACATAGGCCGTGATCATATACCAGTCTCCCATATCCAGCGTGATCAGCCGTCCTTCCTGATCATGCTTCTCGATCCCCATTCCGAGGATCACATCCTTCGGTTCCTCTTTTGTGAAGATCGCGGTTCCGGAGTATCCTTTCTTCACCGCGTAATTCCAGTACTGATGATAACCGGGAAGTTCCAGCTCCAGCTGCCCCTCCTGCATCTTACTCTCCTGTATGCAGAAAACATCCGCATCGACAGCCCGGAAAAAATCAGAAAATCCCTTGCCTGCGCAGGCCCGGATCCCGTTCACATTCCATGAGATCAGTTTTTTTGCCGCCATATTCTCTACCCTTTCTAACGGATCCGTATCGTACCCGATTTTACTTTATTTTCCCATCCATGAACATACGTTACAGAGAGAACGGGTAGCGGTCCGCTACCCGTTGCATGTCTCCATGAAATTAAAGACGGCTCTCACTCTGTAAAACTATCTCTCCGACGGTTTATCACTGAGATCAACCGGCTTCGGTTCTTCCTTCACCGGTTCCGGAAGGGACAGATCCAACTCATCTGCGATGGACTTCAGCGCTCTTGCAGAAGCCATCAGATTGGTGATCTCATCCTCATCCAGCGAGATCGGAATCTTCTCCTCTACACCATCCGCGCCTACGATGGCCGGCATGGACAGGCATACATCCGTAAGTCCGTACTGTCCTTCCATCAGACTGGACACAGACAGGATGGACTTTTCGTCTCTTGCGATGACCTCACAGATCCTGCGGACTGCCATAGCCACTCCGTAATAGGTTGCTTTCTTACGCTCGATGATCTCATAAGCCGCATTCTTGACCATTTCCTGGATATGACGCTCGGACTGATCATGATTGAAATGTCCCCGCATCTCGCAGAACTTGGAAAGGGGCACACCGCTGACCATGGCACTGCTCCATGCAGCCAGCTCACTGTCGCCATGTTCACCGATGATAAATGCATGTACCGCGCGGCTGTCAACGGACAGATGATCGCCCAGCATGGATTTCAGTCTTGCGGTATCCAGCACGGTACCGGAACCGATGACACGATGCGTCGGGAATCCGGACAGCTTCTGTGCCACATAGGTCAGGATATCGACCGGATTGGATACGATGAGGAGCACGCCCTCACATTTTCTCTTTGCGATCTCCGGAATGATACTCTTGAAGATCGCCACATTCTTCTGCACCAGCTGAAGGCGGGTCTCTCCCGGCTTCTGAGCAGCACCTGCTGTGATAATGATAATGGACGCATCTACGATATCGTCATAGGTACCCGCATAGATCTTCATGGGTTTTGCAAAAGGAACGCCGTGGCTGATATCCATAGCCTCTCCTTCTGCCCGGTTATGATCCACGTCGATCAAAACCATCTCAGAGAAGATACCTCCCTCCATCAGCGCAAATGCGGTGGAAGATCCAACAAATCCGCAGCCGATGATGGCTACCTTGCGGATATCTACATTTTTCTCAACCGAGTTTTCGCGAATCTTCTTCAAAATATTCTCCTCCTTCTTCTGCCCTTCCGGCAAACCCCTTTCATCTGCCACTTCGGCAGACCTCTTTACGTAAGCGAGATCCGAAATCCCTTATTCTCTGGAGCGTTCGGGCGAATGCTGAACATGCTGCAGGAACGCCCACATCATCACCATAAATCCGAAAGAAACCATACATGCCGTGAAATCCGTGATCAGATATACATTCATCAGCCGAAGGATCCATCCGAGGATCCAGAAAACCAGCGGATTCAAAGCCATGAACCATCTCGGGATCCTCAGCCTTCCCTGAAACGTCTGATACATGAAAGGAACCGACGTGAACAGGATCATGATCACCAACAGAACGTAGTGCGGAACCGAAAGGTGGAAATTCACGGTATCCACAATGGACAGCATATCCGACTCCATCAGAGATGTTGCATACAGCTTCCCGTACAGGATCGGAAGAATGCAGCCTTTCATGTGAATGAAAAGTTCCGCCACGATCGCCGCCGTTCCGCCAAGTTCAAAGATCTGTGCGGCGCGTACACTCAGGGTATCTCTCTTGCTTCTGGAAAGCTTCATGAGATGGATCATTTCCTTCAGTCCGGAATACATGAAAAACACGGCTACAGCACAGATCAGGATTGCCGCCTCATATCGCCACGCCGCTGCCTTTGCCCAGTTACTTTCGACCGCGCCGTTTGTGACGTTATCCTTGCCACAGGCACCCATGAACCAGTCACTGATCATAAGCAGGCCACAGCCGAGCATCCCGCGCATCAATCCTACCATGATTCGCTGTTTATTTTTCATTATTCCACCCCTCCATTGCATCAGCACTTCGCTCACCATAAAAGCTCGCGGAGCACTGCCTTTCCACTGTTTCTATCATACTATTTTCACACTTTTCGGTCAATTAAAAAATGCCCGGATCGGGCATTTTTTAGGTTGTGATCTATATGGTGGATCGCTCTGCCATAATTCAGGTTATGATATATGCGGCGGATCACTCTACCAAAAGTCTGGTCACATGATCGGCTGCATCCTCTATGGTGTCATCCCCCTGAAGCGTATAGGTCAGAAGAATGATAAGATCACTTTTCCGGATCGCAAACTGAACCCTCCGCCCGTCTCCTTCCGTCTCTGGAAACTCGGCGCTGGCAAAGGTCTGCCCCAGATAATCTACATTTTGAACCACGACATCCTTATATTCTCTGGCTGACAGTTCCAGATACTCTCTGGCAGTCATATTCTGCATATAATACAGCTTCGGGTTGATGTAGGATATGATCAGATTGGAACCGGTAGACTTCTTATAAGCGATCGCACAGGTCATCGTCTTTACGGAATACGGGCTGACTACGCCGTACCAGAGATCATTTACTTCATCCTCGGTAAGACCCGTCACTTCCGCGACCTCCGCCGCACCGTACAGCTTCCAGGTGGAATCTGCTTTGATCGCCAGTCCGATGAAGGGATTATAATAATCTCCGTTCTCATAACTGCCGGCGATGGTTGTATTTGTGGAGATATCCGTCTCAAGATCCGATGTTCTCACCGGTTCTCCGGTAGACAGTTCCGAGGGAACCACATCGGATGCTTCGGTGGATTCCGTCGCGCCGTTTGATCCGGCCTCTGTCACAACTTCCGTATTAAAATTCGGAGACGTATACTTCTCCTCCGTACTGTCCGTATCGCCGCAGGCAGTCAGTCCCAGCATGAGACCCGCTGCTATGATCACCGACATCCATCCGCTTCGTTTGCTACGCATATTTCCTCCTCGGAATACTCCGACCGTATGCAAAAGAAGCATATTTAAGAACACTTCCGGAATTACTTCTTCTTAGAGTCCTTCTCTTCCTTTGCATCAGATTTTTTCTTCTCTTCCTTTGCCTCAAGCTTCTTCGGCTCTTCCTGTGCTGTATCGTTGTCTTCCTTGATCTCTGCAGTTCCTGCCTTCTCCACTTCGGCGATGGCACGCTTATGCATAGGGATCCGGCAGTTCTTGTTGTTGCCGAACTCAACGATCACAGCGTCCTCCTGTACATCGATGATGGTTCCGAAAAATCCGCTGGTGGTCATAATGGTGTCACCCGGCTCCAGAGAGTTCTGAAGTTCTTCGGCCTTCTTCGCCTGCTTCTTCTGCGGACGGATCATAAGAAAATACATGAGTCCGATGAAGAATGCCAGATAGAGTACGATCATCATGATGCTGCCGCCTGCAGACCCTCCCGACTCCTGAGCTAAGATTAAACTTCCGTTCATTCGTGTTCTCCTTTATGTTCATAGATTTCATTTTATCATGATCTCTTTCAACGGACGAGGAATGACCGTCAAAAAACATACGGGTTATATCTTACTTGATTTCACAAAAAAGTGCAACCTGTTTTTTTCTTTTTCTCCGGTCCTATACAGGCTCCCCTCCGTGTTTCATTCGTTCCAGCGTTTCTGTCTTAAAGCTCTCGTACCTTCCCTCCCGGATGGCCGCACGGATTTCCTCCATCAGATGGTTATAGAAATACAGATTATGCAGCACTGCCAGACGAAGGCCCAGCATTTCTCCTGCCTTCAGCAAATGCCGGATGTAAGCCCTGCTGAACCTCTGGCAGGCCGGACACCCGCAGCCCTCTTCAATGGGACGTGTGTCCCGTTCAAAGCACTGGTTCTTCAGGTTCAGCTTCCCGAAATGGGTATAAACCTGTCCATGCCGTCCGTTTCGGCTGGGGTAGACGCAGTCAAAGAAATCCACTCCCCGGTCCACCGCCTCCAGGATATTCTCCGGTGTTCCCACTCCCATAAGATAAACGGGCCGGTCCTGGGGCAGGTGCGGAACCGTCACGTCGAGAATATGATACATCTCCTCATGCGTCTCTCCCACCGCAAGACCGCCGATGGCATATCCCGGCAGATCAAGCTCCGCGATCCTTTTCGCATGATCGATCCGGATATCGTCGATGACGCCTCCCTGATTGATCCCGAAAAGGTACTGCATGGGATTTACGGCATCCGGCTTTTGGTTCAGTTCCTCTATCTTTGCTTTACACCGGACCAGCCAACGGTAGGTCCGGTCCACGGAAGGCTGAATATAGGCCCGATCCGCTTTTGCCGGCGGACATTCATCAAAGGCCATGGCTATGGTAGAGCCAAGATTCGACTGAATCGTCATGCTTTCTTCCGGACCCATGAAGATCTTCCTTCCGTCGATGTGCGAATGGAAGGATACGCCTTCTTCCCTGATCGCGCGAAGCTTCGCAAGGGAATATACCTGGAATCCACCCGAATCCGTAAGGATGGGACCCTGCCAGGTAGTCATCTTTCGAAGACCTCCCAGATCTTTTACAAGCTCGTCACCGGGACGAACATGCAGATGATAGGTATTGCAGAGCAGAACCTGCGTTCCGATCCGTTCCAGATCTTCGGCGGAAAGCGCTCCCTTGATGGCCGCCACGGTTCCCACATTCATGAAAACCGGGGTCTCGATCAATCCATGCGGCGTTGCAAATATACCGCTCCTCGCCCTTCCGTCCTGTGCGATCAGTTTATACATACATTTCTCCTGTTCCCGACACAAATGACATCGGCGCGGCACTGCCTTATGACAGCGCTGCGTCGATGCATGATTCTTTCGGTCTTCTATTTTACTCTTACTCTTCCGCCGTTACAACCTTAACCGTGGTCTTCTCATAACGGCCCATGGAATTTGCCCGGTAAAGCTCGATCTTCACCTCGGTCCCTGCCGGATAATTCTGAAGCAGCTCCTTGAATTCATCCATGGTAGATACCTTCTTTCCTTCCAGACTGACAAGGATATCTCCCTCATGGATCCCGCCTCTGGCTGCAGGCCCGTTGGCTGTGATGCTCTTCACATATACCCCTTCCGGGAATCCGTAGATCTGTGAATAATCCGAGTTAATGGTTGCTCCGGTGATTCCGATATAGACGGAACCGGAAGTTCTTCCGCTGATCAGTCCGTCGATGATGGTCATGGCCCGGTTAATCGGGATGGAAAATCCCATTCCTTCCACCTTGTTGTCCACATATTTTACGGAATTGATACCTATAACCTCACCCTTGGAATTGATCAGGGCGCCGCCGCTGTTACCCGGGTTAATAGCTGCATCCGTCTGAATGTAGCTTCCTTCATTTCCGGAGATCGAACGATTCAGAGCACTGATATAACCTACGGTCACGGACTGGCCGTAGCCAAGTGCGTTTCCGATGGCGATGGCGGGCTCACCTACCTGAAGTTTATCCGAATCGCCGGGTACCGCAACGGAAATGGCATCCGCCGTGCTCTGCGGAATGGTCTCGATGGGGATCTCCACAACTGCCACATCATTAGACTTGTCCGCTCCGGTCACATTTGCCTTAAGGATCGTACCGTCATTAAAACCGACATTGATCTCCTTAGCCCCTTCGATCACGTGATAGTTCGTGGCTATGTAAAGCTTATCCTTCGTCTCGCCGATGATGATACCTGAACCGGCTCCCGTGGATTCCTGCTCAAACTGCTGATAGAAATACTGATACTGGGTCGTCACTCTTGTGGTGATGGATACGATGGACGGCTGTGCCTTCTTTACGATCTCTGCCACGTCATAGTTGATGGTAGTGGTGTTGTCGCCGGATACCGTGTCCTGTGTCTTGATCTGGTCTCCGGTAACCAAGGTTGCCTGTGTACTGCCTGTCTCTGTATTTCCGGAATTATCCGCACTGATCGAAGTGGATCCGGTATCCTTATCGGAATCACCGAAGGCTTTATTGATCCCGATAAATGCTCCGCCGCCGATGAGTCCGAACACAAGTCCCAGAAGTGCTGTGAGAAGAAGCTTCCTTGCAAAGGAATCCTTCTTTTCGGGACGGGACGGAGGGTTTGACCCCGGGGTCTTCTCAGCATTCTTACGCTGCGGCGTCTTATCCCCTGCATACTGCGAAGCGTTGTTTTGTGTATCCGCTCCCGCAAAAGGCGAAGCCGGCCCCTGAGGCTGCGTACTCTGAGGATACAGTCTCTCCGGCTGTGCTCCCGGATACTGCGTCCCGGCCGTCCCGGGATATACCGGCTGTGCTCCTCCCGGTGCAAATCTTGATTCCGAAGGTTTCAGATAGTCCTGTCTGGAATAATCCGTCCTTGCATAATTCGGTGCTGCGTATACGCTTTCTTTATAAGGTTCCGGTGTCCATCTTTTCTTCGGAGCTCCGGTGCCCGCATTTTCAGCATTCTTTCCGGTTTCTTTACCACTGTCTTTTTTCTCTCCGCCATAGGAAAAGGTTCCAAAATCGTCATTCATATGTATCTCCTCCTGTCCAACGATAATCCGGTCGATCCAATTTTCAGCGATCATCTGCTGCAAAGTGTACGATCGGCGCCAACCTTTTTATAGAAGTAACTTTAGTCTTTCATTATGTTATTTTTGTGATATACTTGTTGAGAATTGTTTAATTCTTTTTTAACATCCGCCGTAACGGATTGTTAAAATATGAACGAACCACTCACATCGGCAAAGCCTGCCTTCTGCAGTTTTTTCGTATCAGACTCCATGATAGTACAAATCGAAGCTGAAATCAAACTGAAACTTCTTTGCAGGAAGGACAGCACCGGCGGACCAAAGAAAAATAGCTGCGGCAGATCGCTCCACAGCCTCTGATAAAGGAGACAGAAATGTTCCGTGTATGGATGAAGGTTATAAAGGATACTCACCTTCTCAGGGATACCGTAGTCGAGATCGACGACCCGAAGGAGACCCGGACCCATAAGGTCTATAAAGCTCTTGAGGATGGCTGTCATACGCTGGACCTGGCCATTCCGATCTGGCTGGAGCTGAACAAGAAGGATTTCATACGCCATGCCAGAACCCGATTCACCGCGGATAATTTTATCGAAACCATAGACTTCGATTATTTAGACTTCCATGTCATTGAGGAGGATCTTCCATGATCGAGATCGAACATGTCACATTAAAATACAGAAAAAACGTGGTCCTGTCGGATGTATCCTTCAAAGCCGAAGCCGGACATACCATCGGACTTCTCGGACTGAACGGTTCCGGTAAATCCACGCTTCTTTCTGCCATAGCCGGCGCAAAGCACCCGGACAGCGGAAGGATCCTGCTGTACGGGAAGACCTGCAGGGAGGATTCAAAAACCTATCTTTCTCAGGTTGGTTATGTCACGCAGGAAAATGCGTTGATCGAAGAACTCTCCGCCATGGACAACCTTCGCCTCTGGACCTCCAGCAGTAAGGATGAGATATTGAACACGTTAAAGAATACCATCCTTTCCATTCTCGGAGTCCATACCTTTCTGGATATCCCCGTAAAAAGCATGTCCGGCGGTATGAAGAAGCGCCTCTCCATCGCTACGGTTCTGATCAACCAGCCCAAAGTACTGCTTTTGGATGAACCTCTTGCTGCGCTGGACATTCTCGCAAAACAGGCGATCCTTTCCTATATCAATACCTTTCGGGCAGGAGGAGGACTTACCTTTGTCGCTTCTCACGAGGAACGTCTTTTTGAATTCTGCGATGACGTTTATCTGCTGAAGAACGGGAGCTGCAGAAGTCTTCGTGAGTATCCTGCGAATGCATCCATTCCGGAGCTGCTCAGGGAATAAGCGGCAGCGACGATCCTATTATTCACATGTACAGAGAACAGAGAGCCAGGAATCATGAACCTTCCACAATTCAGAAGAACGATACGAATGGATCTTAGGCGTGCAATGCGCATATTGCCCGCCACGCTCCTCTATACCCTTCTTTTTCTTCTGGTGTCTCTGATCGTCATCAAAAACGCAGAGAAGCTCTTCTTTGATCCCAACAAATACGGCCAGGTTCCCGTGGGTCTTGTCATGCCTTTGGATTCGGACAGGAACAAATTCGGCTTAAAGCTGGTGCAGGATATGCAGAGCTTCCGGGAAGCCATGGACATACGACAGTATGATACCGAAGAAGCCGGAAAGGCTGCTCTGGATGCATCCGAGATCACTGCTCTGATCCTGATCCCGGATGATTTTGTCGATGCCATCTACCGCAATGAGAATAAACCCATCCGCATCATATTCCGCGAGAATAATACCCTGGAAGAACATATCATCAACGATCTCATGCTTTCCAGTGCAAATATGCTCGGAACCTCACAGGCCGCCTCCATGTCCGTAAAGGCGCTGGGTGAATCCGTCGGCGTGGATCCGGAGCTTACCGCGAAGGTGATCGATACTCTCGAGAGCTATTATTTCACTTATATCATCGGGCGGGAGTCCCTCTTCACGAAAAAGTCCTTTGATTCTCTCGCCGGACTTTCCCTGAAGGAGCAGCTGGCCGGAAGCTACGGTCTTTTGGTGCTTTCCTTCCTCTGTTTTATCCTGACAGCATTTTACCAGGGCAAACACCCTGCTTATCAGATCCGTCAAAAATGTGCCGGCGTCAGCCGTCTGGGGATCGGGATCTCCGAATGGATCAGCACGGTGGTACTGCTTTATGCTGCATTTCTGCTTGTATTCTTCGGCTTCACCATTGCGAAGCTGGGACCGAAGCCCACAGCACTTATCATGATCCTGCCCGTACTTATGATCCTTGGGCTGTTCATCCTGCTGCTCTCTTATTCGGTTCACAGCCCGGTATATTCCAATCTGGCGATCCTGGTAAGCATTGTTCTTCTGATGTATCTGGCCGGCGGATTGATCCCGGCAGATTTCCTGCCGAAATTCCTGCAGGATCTGTGCAAATGGAATCCGGTATCCTGGCTGATCCATTTCACGCAGCATGTACTATTTTAGGGGGGTATGCGAGATGAAGCTTTTATTCAACCGATTCTTCATACTTCTGAAAAGGAGCCTTAAGCAGCCGGTAAATCTGGTGATGCTTTTCATCCTGCTGGCTTTGGCTGTGATCTATCGGCAGGTTCCCTCCTCGGAGAAGACACTGTACGTTCCGGTGGCGCTGCTGTCTGAGGACAGTGATCCCCTGATGCAAAGAACCGTTGAGGATCTGACCCATGCCAACTCCATCTTCCATTTTTATACCGTAAACAGCCGGGAACAGATGTATGAGGATATCTCCTCCGGAACCGCGAATTCCGGTTTCCTGATCCCCGCGGGCTTTACAAAGAATGCATTATCCACCGACACGGATACTCCCATCGAGGTATATACCACAGAGGCGTCCATGCTTCCCTCGCTCAGCAAAGACGAATTCTTCAGCCATTTTATCCGGTATTACTCTTTCGAGCTTGCCATCTTCCAGATCAAGGAAAGCACTGCGTATTCCACTCCGGAAATGCAGGCCAGGATGGCAGAGATCGAAAGCACGTTAAAAGAGATCAACGAAAAATACTTAAACGGTTCGGATATCTTCCGGGTGGAGGATGCCTCCGGAGGAGTTTATAATGACCTGACCCGGGAGGAGAAGGTGGATATTCCCGTCCGAAAGCTGGCGGGTCTGTTCATCCTGACCGCCGGTCTCATCGGTATCGCAACCTATCTGAAGGATTCCGAAGAGCGGCTTTACATGCGGCTCCGCGGATCCGAGAAATACGTGATGCGTCTGCTTCATATCATATCCTGTATCCTTCCCATGTCACTGGTCACCTGGCCGGTGCTCTGGATCACGGAGGGAGGAAACGGGCTTTTGCTCCTTGGCCAGGTTGCTCTGTACACGCTGGTCTGCACATTCTACGCCTGCCTGTTCAGCGTCATCCTCAGATCCAGCGCCGTATACCAGAAAGTACTTCCGATCCTTCTGACATTAGCGATCATTTTCGGAGGAGTGCTGTTTGACATTTCCTCCTTTGACAACAACTTCAAGGTCATATCCATGTGTCTGCCAACTTACTATTTTTAAACGGATCCGAGATATCAGTCTCTGCCGAAGCATGGAAACACACTCACCGGGAGCTATAAATGAACCGCGAGAACGAGAAAGAAAAAATGAATAGCAACGGTCAAAACCGAGAAAAAATGCAGGAACAAAGTCTGAAAAAAAGCCGGAACAAGACCATGGAAGCCCGGCGGGAGATCTCCCGTAAGCGACTCACAGCAGAAAGAGAACGGCGAAAAAGACAGCGCCGGCTCCGGATCGGGATTCTGGCAGGCTTTGCTCTTCTTCTGACGGGTCTGATCATCTTCCTGATCGTTCGTGCAGCCCAAAGCAAAGAACCTGACAGCGGGGAGGCCACAACTGTCACAACCGCTGACACTGCCTCTATTCCCGAAGCATCCACCGAACAGATCGCTCCGGAAGCGGAAGGACCCTGGCGCAGCATCAATGGGAAGCTCTGCTATACCGATGCCAGCGGCAATCCGGTCCTCAATAAGATCATAACCGATACTGACGGAAAGAAGTACTATCTGGGAGAAGACGGCGCTCTGCTCACCTCCTCGAATCTGCTTCGGGATCATCGGCTGTACACGGCTGACGATAAAGGCGTGCTCTCTTTCGCCTCAGGCTGGACAGATGTGAAGGGTTCCCGTTACTTTGCTGAGGAAGGCGAGATCCTTCGGGACCGGATCGTCACGGATGCGGGAGACTTATGGGATAAGGGTAAAATCGAAGCCGGAACCACCCTTTATTATCTGGATCTCTCCGGAAAGATCGCAGCTGACTGCCTGGTCTCCTACGGCGGCTATCTTTATAAAGCCGCTGCCGACGGTTCCCTGACGCAGGCGACCGGCTGGCAGGAGCAGGACGGGTACTCCTACTATGCAGAGGCGGACGGAAAGCTCTATATCAGCCAGAACGTCACCATCGACGGAAATGATTATTTCATGGATCAATACGGCGCAGTCCTTCACGGAACGCCTACCATCGATGCGTATTTAGGGAGCCGGCACCTCCTCGACTGGATGGAAAGCCACTTCAACGATTATTACTTTAAGACACCTTATGATGGAATCTGGACCCATTTGGAAGACCCGGAAGCTCTGCTCCGGCCCTACGGGGAATACGGTGAAAACGGAGGAATGAACTGTTCCGGATTCATATCTCATCTCCTTATGTCCACGGGTGGCGATCTGGAGAAAGTCAATGCCATGGGACTGGAGGGAGGCTTCATCGACGCCGACAGTTACCTGTATCTGGGCCTTCGTGACTATGTTCAGTGCAAAACCTACGATTCCGTAGAAGAGCTTTTGGAGAGCGGTGAGGCAAAAAAAGGCGACATCCTCTATCTCTATCCGGATAAAACAGAGAACGAAGATGCCGACTGCCATTTAGGAGTCTTCTGGGGTGATACCCCTTCCGAGAACAAATTCTGGAGCCAGGCACAGGATACCGGCTGCGGCGTGACCGAGATCCGGATGCTGAACCCTATCAAGAAGATCTATCTTTTTCCCATCGATGAACGCTGAAAAGCGGCAGGACGAACTGCCGCTTTTTTTATGTCACTCCAGTTCAGTATCATAGACCGCTCTCTCGCCGCCCACATATTTGGGACGGCGCCGGGCAGCGATGACCACTGCCTGTCCGATCTTTTTTGCATCCAGCCGAAGGGGTACCACCACCGGATGGATGTGCATGCCCACCATGACTCCACCGATATCCATACCCGCATCTGCCCTGGCCTGAATGCTTTCTACCACCACAGGATCCGGAAGCGCCTGAAAATGAGTCACTGCCATGGCTCCGCCTGCGTGATACTGGGGGATCACATTTACCTGTTCGAACCCGTAACGTTCCATCACGGACCGGCTGACCACCAGAGAACGGTTCAGGTGTTCGCAGCACTGCACCGCAAGCTCTGCTCCGTATCTGGAAAGTTCTTTTTGAAGCACCTCATAAACAGTCTCCGCTGCCTCACGGCTGGATGCGGTCCCCATATGATGACCGATCATTTCGCTGGAGGAACAGCCCACCACAAAAAGCATACCCGCTTTCAGTTTTGCTTTTTCCATGATCTCCCGGATCGTTCGCTCCGCGTCAGTTCTTAACTTTTCCTTCTCCTGCTCCGACAGGGACAGAAGATCCGTATCCTGGTTTTTCCTGATCTCGTTCATATTTACCCTTCCATTTGATTTATACCATCCGGCTCATGAGAAGAGCCCCATTTTCATTCAGCCATTTGTCCCATTTTCTGTAATCCGGATAGACCCTGGTGACCTCTGCGTAGAATTCCTTTGAGTGGTTCATATATTTTCTGTGGCAGAGCTCATGTACCACCACTCCGTCCAGAACCTCCGGCGGCGCAAGCATAAGGAGACAGTTGAAATTCAGATTTCCCTTTGACGTGCAGCTGCCCCACTTGGAACGCTGATTCCGGATCGTGATCCTGCCGTAGGTCACACCGATCAGCGGTGCATAGTACCGGACTCGTTCCGGAATCACGACCGCGGCGCGTTCCGCAAGGGCCCGGATCTCATCCATGGTAAGCTTCGGGAGAGCGTCCTTCTTCTCTTTCAGTTCTTCTGCTTTTTTCAGATTTCGGTTGATCCAATCTAAATGATCCCGGATAAAACCATCGATATCCGCCTGTGCCGCTTTGATCGGAGCACGTACGATCATTCCTTCCGGCCGTATCTCTATGCCTATGGTACGCCGTTTGCTGCGGATCAGTTTATAATGCAAGCTATCCATCACCCGATATACATATCTCCAATCTTCAGTACCGCCTGCCCCGCTGTCGCATTCGTTATCGCCTCCGTCAGCCGGGCCACCTGTTCCTCCGGCACCTCAGCGGTAAGCAGGATCTTTTCCCGGTAATCCACGGAAGGCTCCAGCCCCTCTTCCCTGAACAGGTACTGGATGCGCCCCAGATCGGAGTACTGTACCGTACAGGCCACGGTTCTCCGCGGACGGATCTCCATCACTTTGCTGTGCTTTACGGCTTCCTGTGCCGCCTCTGTATATGCGCGTACCAGTCCGCCGGTTCCCAGCAGCGTCCCTCCGAAATAACGGGTCACCACCACCAGTGCTCCGGTAAGACCCGCACCGGCCAGCACATCCAGCATGGGTTTTCCCGCGGTCTGACTGGGTTCGCCGTCGTCGGAGAATTTCTCTGCTCCCACCAGACGGTAGGCATAACAATTATGCCGTGCGTCGTAGTATTTCCTGCGGATCCCGGCGATCCTCTCAGCTGCTTCTTCAGCGGTCTCGACCGGAAATGTGATCCCGAGAAACCGGGATTTTTTCACAACCACCTCCGAGGTCCCGCCCTCGATCAGTTTATAAACGGACTCTGCCATGTACCTGTCCTCTTCGTCACTTTCTGTCCTGCACCCGATCTATTTCAGAAGTTTTTTCAACTCGTCCATAAATGTATTAACATCCTTGAATTCACGGTACACGGACGCAAAACGAACATAAGCCACTTCATCCAGATCCCTGATCTTATCCATGACGATCCGGCCGACCTCACGGCTTTCCACCTCACGCTGCCCCATGTTGTAGATCTCTGATTCGATCTCATCCACGCAGACCTCGATCTGATCCATGGTGACCGGGCGCTTATGACAGGATCGAACCAGGCCATTTTCCAGCTTGGAGCGGTCATAGGCTTCTCGTGTACGGTCCTTTTTGATGATCATCAGCGGCACCGTCTCCACCTTCTCATAAGTCGTAAATCTTTTTCCGCACACATCACACTGACGGCGGCGGCGGATGGAATTATTATCCTCCGCCGGACGTGAATCGATGACACGCGTATTATCATCACCGCAAAACGGACATTTCATGTTGCAATCCTCCTAAATCTAAATCAGTACAGTCTCTGTTTAAAGCTATATATCCAAATATCTCTCCGGATATTGTTTCTGATCTCTCCGGATATCGTTCCGAATATTATTCCAAATAAGATAATTCCATATACCGTTCGTACTGTAGCCCGATCCGTATCCTCTGCTATGATATGGATTTTGCCGGACACTTTTTCGCGCACAGGCCGCAGTTGACACATTTTTCGTAATCGATCACGGGAAGATTTCCCTTCATGGTGATGGCTTCCTTCGGACACTGCTTCACACACATGGTACAGCCAAGACAGCCCACGCTGCAGGCTTTCTTTACCTCCGGTCCCCGTTCCTGGGAATTACACATAATATGGTGAGATTTTGACGCCGGCACCAGAGATATGATGCGGCGCGGGCAGGTCGCCACACACTTTCCGCAGGCCACACATTTTTCGGGATCCACAACTGCGATCCCATCCACCAGGGAAATGGCCCCGAACTCACAGACTGACACACATTCCCCATAGCCCAGACAGCCAGACCTGCAGGCCTTGGGGCCGCTGTTCGGCGTGTTCACTGCGACGCTGCAGACCTCCGGTCCCACATATTCATAAACATCCTTCGCCTTGTCACAGTCCCCTTTGCAGTGCACCAATGCCACCATACGTTCCGAAGGCTGCTCTGCGCCGCCGCCCATGATGGCCGCCACTTTTTCCGCTACGGGAGCACCTCCCACGGGACATGCATTTGTGGGAGCTTTTCCCTCTGCGATCGCTTTGGCCAGTCCATCACATCCGGGATATCCGCATCCGCCGCAGTTATTCCCCGGAAGCACTTCCCGTACAGCCTTCTCCGTTTCATTTTCTTCCACGTGAAAGATCTTTCCGGCACGTCCCAGCAGGATTCCCACAAGTATTCCGATGCCGCCGATGATAGCGGCAGCGATCATGATTCCGTTAATATCCATGTTACCCTCTCATATATCTCGATACGTAAGGGCCTGAGATCCTCAGGCATTCAATGTTCCCAATAACGACCCGAACCCCTTCTTTAAATCAGTCCGGAGAAGCCCTGAAAGGCCATCGCCATGAGACCGGCGGCGATCAGGATGATGGGACCGCCCTGAAACGCCTTCGGTACATTGTTCCGCTCCATCTTCTCCCGGATACTTGCAAGGATCGTAATGGCTATGGCAAACCCCACCGCCGAGAAGAATCCGTTCAGGATACTCCATCCAACGGACAGCTTGTCCTGTACATTGCTGATCGCGATACCAAGCACCGCACAGTTGGTTGTGATCAGAGGAAGGTATACGCCCAATGCCCTGTACAGCGACGGAACCTTCTTCTTCAGGAACATTTCCACAAACTGCACCAGTCCCGCGATGATCAGGATAAATGCAATGGTGTTCAGATATTCTACATTCAACGGTTCCAGTACATAGTAATAAACGACACTGGTCACAGTGCTGGCAAGCGTCATTACGAAAATGACCGCACCGCCCATTCCCGCTGCCGTCTTTGTATTCTTCGACACTCCGAGGAACGGACACAGTCCCTGAAACTGCACCAGAACCACATTATTCACGAGGGCTGCAGCGATAGCAAAAAGAAAAATGTTCATTACTTACCCTCCTCTTCTGCTTTCTCTTCTCCGGATTCTTTCTCCGATCTTCGTTCCTCTTCCGGTGATGTAAATGTCACCTTGCCCGTTGTCATATCCAGTGTCATGGTTCCCTCGATGGGTTCATGCTCTACCGGCTCTGCCGCGTCCGGACGGTCGATGGCTGCCTTTACATCCACATCGTTCTCGATATCAAAGAATTCCTTCTTCTCGGATTTTGTCCCGGTTTTCCCCGCTTCGGCGGTTTCTTTCTTATCCGTTCCGTCTTCTTTGGAAATGCTCTTTGCATCGGTCTTTCCGGTTCCGGCCTTTGTTTTGGTATCATCACTCCCCCCGGGAGCCGCCGTCTTAACCGAAGATCCGTTACTATCCGAAGTTCCCTTCTCTTCCGAAATGACGTTTTCCCCCTCCGGACACTCCGTAAACCGCCTTCCCGCGCATGTCAGGTTGGTGCAGCCGGCACAGGAATCGATCCTCCGGAGTTTCGGTTTCTTGCCCTTCTTCCGGGCCTTCCGGATCACAAATGCATTGATCCCGGCCACTAAGAAAGCCAGGACAAAGAAAGCACCCGGATTTGATGTGAATATGGCAATGGGATCCCACAGCTCTGCAGTAACCACAAATCCGAAGATCTTGCCCGCGCCCAGAAATTCACGGATCATTCCGATCAGCGTAAGTCCTACGGTAAATCCAAGTCCCATGCCAAGACCATCGAAAATCGACGGAAGGACCGGATTCTTGGAAGCAAAGGCTTCCGCCCGCCCCAGAATGATGCAGTTTACAACGATCAATGAGATAAACACGCCCAGGCTGTCATACAGTTCCGGGGTATAAGCCTGCATCAGGAAACTGATCACCGTCACAAAGGAGGCAATAATGGTGATAAATGCCGGGATCCGAACCTTGTCCGGGATCACTTTTCTGAGTGCCGATATCATCAGATTGCTGGCGGTCAGAACCGCCGTAGTCGCAATTCCCATTCCCAGACCGTTCACTGCCGTTGAAGTGACAGCCAGCGTCGGACACATTCCGAGCATTTGCACGAAAGTCGGATTTTCCTTGATGATACCGTTATAGAGGCGCTCCGCATATTTATTCATGATCCGCACCTCCTTTTTCACCCTGACTGCTCTCTGCATCGCCATTTACGATACGATCCGCAGCAAGGACCGCATTTACGGCCTTTGTCACTGCTCTTGAAGTAATGGTTGCCCCGGTGATCGCCTGGATCTTTGACTCCCCGGCAGGAGTATTCTTAACCACAGTGAAAGATTCCACATTTTTTCCCACGTACTGCTTTGTGAATTCAGGATTATCCCTGGCTTCCATGCCAAGCCCCGCAGTCTCTCCGATGGACAGCATTTTAACGCCCGTCACCGCGTGATCCTTCACTCCGACTGCCATACGGATATCTCCCGCATAGCCTTCGTGCGTTGTAACGATCCAGATATCACCGATATACGATCCGTCGGCAGCAGCCAGCGTCCAGCTTTCCATGGTGATGCCTGTGATCCCGTCCTTTGACAAGGTCTCATTCAGGGCATCCATGCCTTCTTTCCCATCTACGGACCCGATCAGACTGAGATGTGCATCATCCGCTTCCGTATAGCCTGCTCCTTCGGGCATAACCTCGCGGAAGGATTCCTGTTTCTTACGTTCCGCTGTATCCTCGATGGGCTTTTTCGTAATGGCATAAACCGCGCCCAGCATAGCTCCGGAGATCACTGCGATAAGGCAGATCGAGATCACGATCCAAAGCATTCGTTCTTTCTTATCCTTTTTTGCAGCAACTACATTTCCGTCTGCATCCAGAACCACCGGTTCGAGCCAGCCCTGATTCTCGGAGAGGGATTTCTTCTCAAAGCCATGTCCAAATGCTTTCGGTTTCGTGATCATTTCGATCATGGGGACCAGAAGATTTCCAATGATGATGGCAAAGGAAACACCTTCCACACTGCTCCCATAGATCCGGAGGAAGAACGTAAGCAGTCCAAGAAGGATACCGTAGAGCACCCTTCCTTTCCCCGTAATGGGCGAGGTCGTATAATCCGTAGCCATGAAGAATGCTCCGAGAGCAAGACCGCCGCCACAGAGATGTGCTGCCGTAAACCGGGTCAGTTCCCACGTTTCCATGCCTGTCGCCCATCCGTAGATCACGATGAACACGGTAAAGCTTCCAAGGTAGAAAAACGGGATCGTAAGCCGGATCACTCTGCGGAGCAAAAGATACGCCGCACCGATCAGGATGGCAGCCACGGAGGTTTCTCCGATGGTTCCGCCTTCCGTACCCAGGAACATTTTCCACACACTGACCTTCGATACACCATCTGCCCGAAGCACGGCCAAAGGCGTTGCCGTGGTCACAGCATCCACCGTAAAACGGGTCATGGGTCCAACAAAGGACATCACAAGAAAACATCTGGCTGCAAGTGCCGGATTCATAAAATTCTGTCCGATCCCACCGAAAAGCTGCTTTACCACGATGATGGCGAAACAGCAGCCCAGGATCGCCATCCAAAAGGGCAGGGATACCGGCAGGTTCAGTGCGATCAGGAGCCCCGTGACTGCGGCCGACAGATCTCTCACCGTGTTCCGGCGCTTTGTAACAAGCTCAAACAGGTATTCAAAGGTCATGCAGGAAACCACGCAGACCAGGATCAGCAGCGCAGCGCGCGTGCCGAAATTATAGATTCCCATGGCAGAAGCCGGGAGAAGCGCGATCAGCACATCTCCCATGATGGATGTAGTGGACTGACTGCTCCGGATGTGGGGAGACGCCGAGATCTTCCATGTTCCCTCTGCTTTCTCGGGAATCACGGCTTTCTCCTTCTTTTCCACCTTTTCCTCATTTGTCTGTATCTTTTCTTCGATCATCCGATCACTCCCATTACTTGTATTGCTCACAAAAATTTCCAGCCTGTCATTCTGAGCGAAGCGAAGAATCTTATTGGTTTTT
>CAMPAX010000003.1 GCA_946633495.1 uncultured Lachnospiraceae bacterium
CCACAGCGGAACCGACGGATTCCGGCGACACGTTTCAGATGCTGCAGCAGCTGGGGATCGACACGGAGACCGGGCGTTTCTACTGCGCCGATGACACGGAATTCTATCTGGAAATGCTGGAAGAGTTCGAGATAGAATGTGCGGATAAGACTTCCCGGCTGGAACAGTTCTTAGAGGAAGGAAACTGGAAAAATTATAAGGTGAAGGTTCATGCGATGAAGAGCGTTCTTCGTACCATCGGAGCGACGGAGCTTTCCGAGAAGGCAAGGGAGCAGGAGGAGGCTGCAAAAGCAGAAAATACAGCAGTTCTGCAGGCGCATCATAAAGAACTGATGGACGCCTGCCGGAAGCTTGCCGAGGGGATCAGACGATGTCTGGAAGCGTCAAGAAAAAATGCTTGACACATGTTCCGGCATGTAGTATGATATCCAAGGTCTTAGGGGGAACTATGTGATGGAGCGGATCGTTCGGCAAACCATGCTGTTTGATTTCTACGGCGAATTACTGACAGAGCACCAGAGAAATGCGTATGAGGATGTGGTGATGAATGACCTTTCCTATGCGGAGCTGGCGCGTCTTCAGAATATCTCCAGACAGGCCGCCTATGACATGATCCGCCGCTGTGACAAACAGCTGGAGGAATATGAAGAAAAACTTCATCTGGTAGAACGTTTTCTTGCGATCCGGGAGCAGATGAAGGAGATTGAAACCACTGCAAAGGAAATGAAGGAGAAGACGGAAGACGGAAGTGTACAGGAGTGCGCCGACCGGATCCTTCATGCAGCAGGCTCGATCCTGCATGAGCTATAAAATCGAACGACAGAACTTCGTTTACGAACCTGTCCGGTTCGGCGAGGTTCAAAGAATCGGTTATTCGCATTTTGACAGTACTGACATTTCTGATCAAAACGAATCAGAGTTAACCCGGAATAATCAAACGAATCAGAATAAATGAGGATCATATGGCATTTGACAGCTTAAGCGAAAAACTTCAAAACGTATTCAAGAAGCTGCGAAGCAAGGGCCTTCTGAAAGAAGAAGATGTCAAGGAGGCCATGAAGGAAGTGAAGCGTGCGCTGTTGGAAGCGGACGTAAACTTCAAGGTTGTAAAGCAGTTTATCAATTCGGTCAGCGAGCGTGCGGTTGGTGAAGAGGTCATGAAGGGCCTGAATCCCGGACAGATGGTGATCAAGATCGTTAAGGAAGAACTTGTATCACTGATGGGCTCGGAGGTGGCTGAGGTAAAGCTTCGGCCCGCCAATGAGCAGACCGTGATCATGATGTGTGGTCTGCAGGGTGCAGGTAAGACCACCACCGTGGCGAAGCTCGCGGGACAGTATAAGAATAAGGGCAAAAAATGTCTTCTGGTTGCCTGTGATATCTATCGTCCGGCAGCCATCCAACAGTTGGAGATCAATGGTGACAAAGTGGGCGTCCCTGTATTCTCCATGGGGACCGAACACAGGCCCGTGGATATCGTGAAGGCTGCTTTGGCCCATGCAAAGAAGGAAAATATCTCCATCGTCTTTATCGATACTGCGGGACGTCTGCATATCGATGAGGCTTTGATGCAGGAGCTGCGTGATATCAAGGACGCAGTGACCGTGGATTATACCCTTCTTACCGTGGACTCCATGACCGGTCAGGATGCGGTAAATGTTGCCACCACCTTCAATAATGATCTGGGAATCGACGGCGTTGTTCTTACAAAGCTGGATGGTGATACCCGCGGCGGTGCGGCACTTTCGATCCGTTCCGTGACAGGAAAACCGATCTTTTTCGCAGGTATGGGCGAGAAGCTGACGGATCTGGAACCCTTCTATCCGGATCGTATGGCTTCCCGGATCCTGGGAATGGGAGATGTGGAAAGCCTGATCGAGAAGGCTCAGGCGGCCATCGATGAAGAAAAAGCTCTGGAGATCGAACAGAAGCTTCGGAAGGCAACCTTCGATTTCAATGATTTCCTGGATCAGCTGGAGCAGATGGAAAAGATGGGAAGTCTCTCGGAGATCATGGAGATGATCCCTGGGATGAGTAAACAGGCCAAGGGTGTGGAGATCGATGACAAGGCAACCCTTCACCCGAAGGCGATCATTCAGTCCATGACACCGGCGGAGCGGGCCAATCCGGACCTCATCAACATGAGCAGGAAACAAAGGATCTCCAGGGGCTGCGGACTGGATATGGCGGAGATCAACCGCTTCTTCAAGCAGTTTGAACAGTCCAAGAAGATGATGAAGCAATTCTCCGGCATGATGGGGAAGGGCAGGAAAAAAAGAAGATTCGGCATGCCCTTCGGGTTCTGACCCGAGTTAAGAGACGGATCAGTTGCATTTTCAAGGATCAACATGGCCGAAAGGCCTGTAGATAAATACAGAATCTAACAAGGAGGAAAACCAAGATGGCAGTTAAGATCAGATTAAGAAGACTGGGCTACAAGAAGCACCCTGTATATAGAGTTGTTGTTGCAGATTCCAGATCTCAGAGAGATGGCAGCGTGATCGACCAGATCGGAACCTATGATCCGAATCAGGAGCCGAGCGTTGTTAAGATCGATGCTGAAGCCGCTAAGAAGTGGCTGAACAACGGTGCTCAGCCGACTGAGACGGTAGCGAAGCTGTTCAAGCAGGCAGGAATTGAGAAGTAAGCATACAGGAGGATCGCAGCATGAAGGAATTAGTTGAGATCATTGCAAAATCCCTTGTAGACGCTCCTGATCAGGTTGTTGTTACGGAAACGACCGATGAACACACGATCAACGTAGAACTTACCGTGGCTCCTGATGATATGGGCAAGGTGATCGGTAAGAGCGGAAGGATCGCAAAGGCTATCCGTACGGTTGTTAAAGCCGCTGCGTCGAAAAGCGACAAGAAAGTCATTGTGGATATCAAATAGGTGTCAGATAACGACGGGTGTCGTGCAATGAACAAACAGACGGGGACGGCTTGCCGTCCTCGTTTTAAGTTATCCCCTGCGAGGGGAAACAATACTTATACCACATCATCATGTAAAAAAGGAATGCTGAAGAGGAATGCTATGGAAGAATATTTCCGTATCGGAGTGATTACAACAACCCATGGGCTGGCAGGCGAGGTGAAGGTGTATCCGACCACGGAGGATCCGCACCGGTTTGAGGAACTTACCACCTGTTACCTGGCGGAGAGAGGCGGATACCGGCCCCTTACCATCCGAAGCTGCAGATATTTTAAGAATCTGGTGATCCTTGGGTTTAAGGAAGTACAAAGGATCGAGGATGCACAGCTCCTGAAACAGAAGGAGCTTTACGTGAACCGCGAAAATGCGATCCCGCTGGAGGAGGGCGAGTACTACCTGGCCGATGTGCTGGGCAGCGTCGTTACCAATGAAGAAGGAAAAAAGCTGGGCACGCTGGAGGATTATCTGGAGACCGCGGCACAGATCGTATATAAGATCCGCACGGAAAGCGGGAAGGAAGTCCTGGTTCCGGCCGTGGATGAATTTATCAGGGAAGTGAATGTGGAAGAAAAGCGTATGGTGATCCATACGATTCCCGGGATGTTCTGAAACCCGGCTTTCTATATGTCATCCTGAGCAAAGCGAAGGATCTTACTTTGGGAAATGATGTCAGGCAGGCTGCCTTGTTGGGCAGGCTGACCATTTATATCAGGAAAGGCTGTTTTATGGAATTTCATATCATGACGCTCTTCCCGGAAATGATGACGGGAATCCTGAATGAAAGCATAACCGGCAGAGCACAGAAAGCAGGTCTTATTACGGTCCGTGCATGGAATATCCGGGACTACGCGCAGAATACCTCCAGACATGTGGATGATTATATCTATGGCGGCGGACCGGGAATGCTGATGCAATGTGAACCCATCGATCTTTGTTTTCAGGCAATCCTTCAGGATCTAAAGGAGCGCGGGATCGAAGATACGCCCAGGGTGATCTATCTCTCACCGAAGGGAGAAACCTTCCGGCAGACAAAGGCAGAGGCTTTTGCGGCAGAACCGGACCGACCGCTCATATTGCTTTGCGGGCATTATGAGGGGATCGACGAACGGGTGCTCACCCTTCTTTCGGCAGAGGAGATCTCTCTTGGAGATTTTGTCCTGACCGGAGGCGAGCTCGGGGCCGCCATCATCGTGGATGCAGTCAGCCGGCTGCTCCCGGGGGTCCTTGGAGATGATACCAGCGCGATCTTTGAAAGCTTTCACGAGGATCTTCTGGAATGTCCGCAGTATACGCGCCCCGAAATCTATAAGGATCTCAGGGTGCCGGAGATCCTGCTTTCCGGAAATCACGCCAGGATCGAAGCCTGGCGGCTGGAACAGGCAGAGAAGCTCACGGAAGAACGAAGACCCGATCTGTACCGGAAATACCGGGAAGCCCATCCGCCGTTACCGGAAAAAAAGCGGAGAAAGAAACGGACGGATACTCCCTCCGGGAATGACTGATTTCGGTGCATAAAAGAAAACCGGTCAGAAAGAGTATATGTGCCGGGGTGACATTAAGGGATAAGAGTGCTATAATGTCGGGAGAGACAGGGTACTCAAACTGTCGAAGGATCCCTTTGTTCCCTTTCATCAGATAAAAGGGAATTGGGGCATTTGGTTAAAGAAAAGAGGCTTAGATTCATGAAAAAGAAGATACTGATCCTTGCACTGGCGCTGGGGCTTTCCATGGGAGCGGTTTCCTGCGGGAAGGAAGAGGCGGATACCACCGCGACACAGCCCGTGGCGGCTTCAACAGAGAAGAAGATGACATTGCAGGACGAGATCCTTATCTTTGTTGGGGACAGTCTCCCCAGCATTTCCGGAGACCGTGATCGTGCGGTGCTTCTCTACAACGACTATTTTACTGCGGCAGGAAATGAAAAGGATTCGGAAAAATGGATGACGACTCTTTCCGAGGAGGCGCTTCCGAAATATGATACCTATCTTTCAAACCTGAAGGCACTGAAGACCACATTTCCGGAAGTGACACAGCTGAAGGAGCTTTATCTTGCCAGTGCACAGCTTCAGAGAGATGCGATCCAGCTGGTGGTAGATGCCATTAAAAATGCCGACAGTTCGATCCTGGATTCGGCGCAGCAGAAGGTGGAGCAGTCCAGAGACAAACTCAGGGAATATAATGACAGTCTGAAGAAGCTTTGCGAGGAGAATAATATTACCCTTGAAGGCCTGGGCGGCACGGAAGATACAGAGAGTACAGGAGATACAGAGAATCAGACAACGGAAGGTACGGAATCATCTGAAGGAGAATAAGTATGGGAAGTACAAAAATTCTTGTGGTTGACGATGAGCCGCGTATGCGGAAATTGGTCCGGGATTATCTGGTGAAGAATGAATATATGGTGGTGGAAGCCGGAGACGGAGAAGAGGCACTGAACCTCTTTCTTCAATCGAAGGACATTAACCTGATCATTATGGATGTCATGATGCCGAAGATGGACGGTTATGAGGCGGCAGAGGAGATCCGTAAGGTGTCCAAGGTTCCGATCATCATGCTGACTGCAAAATCCGAGGAGAAGGATGAGCTGAGAGGCTTTTCCATCGGCGTGGATGAATATGTGACAAAACCCTTCAGCCCCCGTGTACTGATGGCGAGGGTTACCGCGATCCTGCGTCGTACCGTCCAGGAAGAAGAGAGTGTGATCTCTGCGGGCGGGATTGTCATGGACACCTCCGCGCATATCGTGACCGTAGACGGGAATCCCATCGAGCTTTCGTTTAAGGAATTTGAACTGCTTCAGTATTTCCTTCAGAATCAGGGACTGGCCCTGCCGAGAGAGAAGATACTAAGCAGCGTCTGGGACTATGCTTATCTCGGTGAAGCCCGTACCATCGATACCCACGTAAAGAAACTCCGCGCCAAGCTGGGAAATAAGGGAAAGTATATCAAGACCATCTGGGCTCTTGGATACAAATTTGAGGTTACGGAATAAAGACCTGAATCGGATGGGAGGGATCCGGTGATTGATTTCCGGATCCCGCTCATTCCGTTTTTTTGAAATGATCCGAGGTTCATCTATGAAGAATCTGAGATATGTCCCCCGGTTCCGGCAGTCCCTTCGATTCCGGCTGGTTGGACTTGTGCTCATAACCACGGTAGTGGCGATCATAGCTGCCTGGATTCTGAGCAATAATCTTGTAAAAAGCTTTTATATCCTGGATGCACGGAGCAACCTGACTACGACCTATGAGTCATGTAACCGGTTGTTCATGGATGCGTCCGGTTTACCGCGCCCGTTTGTGATCGCCGCAGAGGAACTCTACGCAAATGTAGAGAACCCTTCCAATGCGACGATTTTTATTGTGGATTACAAAAATAACGAGCTGTATTCAACGGTGGTGGTTTCGGAAAAAACCACGAGATCCCTGCAGCAGCTGATCGACAGTGTGGATTTTGACACACTGCTGAATGCGGAAAAGAAGTATAAATTTCAATACCATGGAAGCAGCTATGATCTGATCGGGATTCTGGACAACGGAAATATCATCATTCTGGAACGTCCCATGGAACAACTGAACTCCAGTATCCTTTTTTCGACCAGGCTCTTTCTGATCATCGCGGTGGTGATCCTGTCCTTTGAGGCGAGTATCGTTCTGGTGATCTCCGGAACCCTGACACGTCCCATCATACGTATGTCCCATGCGGCAAAACGGATGTCGAAACTGAATTTTGAAGTGAAAGCGCCGGAAGACCGCTCAGATGAGATCGGTGAGCTGGGCCATAGCATGAACGAGATGGCGCAGCAGCTGGAGAAGGCCATCTCGGAGCTGAAATCCGCAAATGCATCGCTGTCCCAGGATATCGAAGAGAAGGAACGGCTGGAAGAGATGCGGTCTGAATTTCTGTCGCATGTATCTCATGAATTAAAGACACCTCTGGCACTGATCCAGGGATATTCCGAGGGACTGAAGGATACGGTAAATGATGATCCGGAAAGCCGTGAATTCTACTGTGATGTGATCATGGATGAGGCGGCTAAAATGAACCAGCTGATCATGCAGCTTCTGAATCTGAATGAGCTGGAATTCGGGAATACACCCCTCAATATCGTAAGGTTCGATGTGGTCCAGCAGATTCACGGGATCCTGCAGGCCAACCGGATCATGCTGGAGCAGAAAAATGTACAGCTGCAAAGTCCGGATGAAACGCCGGTTTATGTCTGGGCGGACGCCTTCAAGATGTCGGAAGTCTTCACAAATTACCTTTCTAACGCCATTCATTACGTGAAGGAAGGGGGCGTGATCCGGGTTACCGTGGAGGAACGGACAAAAATGCCGGAAGTTGTCCGGGAAGGAACCGGGACTTTGCCGGAAGGAACCGAAGAAGGCCAGTTTGTACCGGAGACGGTTTCCCCGGCTGCTGCAAGGACCGAACCGGCTGAGGAAAAACGAGTGATCCGGGTATCGGTTTATAATCAGGGCCCCGTTCTCAGTGAAGAAGCTCTGGAGAAGGTATTTGTCAAGTTTTATAAAGAAGATGCGGCCCGTACCCGCAGTTACGGAGGCTCCGGCATCGGGCTGTCCATCGTGGAAGCAATTCAGAAGGCCCATCATCAGGATTACGGTGTGTATAATGCGGAGGACGGCGTAGTATTCTACTATGAGCTGGACAGCGGCGAGACAAAGACGAATGCAATGTGATCCGGAACCGGACCCGGTCTATGCTGCATTTATGATTGCGGCCGGGCTCTGATACAGGGAGAGAATTCTCAGGATGGAAATTCTGTCCGGATCTTCGAAATGATTTGACCGAAGTGGGGGAGAATGGTAAAATTGAAGTCAGGATCGGAAACCGATCCCGGTTTTACGAAAAGATGTATTATGAAGGAGGTTATCGGGATGAAATTTGTATGTACAGTCTGCGGTTATGTGTTTGAAGGCGATGCTGCACCGGAAGAGTGCCCCATCTGTCATGCACCGGCATCCAAGTTCAAGGCTATGGATGAAGAGAAGACCTGGGCAGCGGAGCACGTTGTTGGGGTAGCTGACAGTGCACCGGAAGATATCAAGGACGGTCTTCGTGAGATGTTTAACGGCGAGTGCTGTGAAGTGGGTATGTATCTTGCCATGAGCCGCGTAGCGATTCGTGAGGGATATCCGGAAATAGGCGCTTTCTTTGAGAAGGCTGCCATGGAAGAAGCATGGCATGCAGCACATTTTGCAGAGCTGTTGGGAGAAGTTGTAACTGACAGTACCAGAAAGAATCTGGAGCTTCGCGCAGACGCTGAGTTCGGTGCTACCGAGGGACGCGCAAAACTCGCAAAGAAGGCTAAGGAGCTGAACCTGGATGCGATCCATGATATCGTACACGAGATCGCAAGAGATGAGGCAAGACACGGCAAGGGCTTCCAGGGTCTTCTGGACAGATATTTCGGTAAATAAGGACGCTCTTAGATAATAATTCGAAAAGAGGACATGCCCATCGGTTCGGTGGTCATGTCCTCTTTTTTTGCGATGAATTTTGATCGAAGGGTTCAGCGGCTTTACATACGCCGAAATCCGGTTATTTTGCTCTCACCCGTTCCATCAGGAAATTAAGGAAGTCCTCCTCAGGCATGGGCTTTGCGTAATAATAGCCCTGGATAAAGTCGCATTTCTGCTCGGAAAACCATGCAGCTTCCTCGGCGGTTTCCACGCCTTCCACAACAATCTCCTTACCGATATCCTTCAGCATGCGAATGGTATTCTGGATCACCTTACGCATCCGGGGATCTTCCCACTGGTCAACAAAGCTCTTGTCCAGTTTGATCAGTTTAAAGGGGAAATCCATCATACGCTGCAGGTTGGAATAGCCGGTTCCGTAATCATCCAATGCGAATTCCAATCCCTGGGAATGCAGCACCATGACATTGTTTCGCAGGGTTTCCTGTACGAAGTCGGAGGCGGTCTCCGTGATCTCAAAGTTCACATATTTTGGCTCTACATGCTTCTCCCAGAGACATTTCTCGATCCGGTCCACGGTACTGTTCCGCATGCACTGAACCACGGAGAGATTGATCTCCACGTAGGAAAGTCCAAGCTCCTCCATGTTATTTTTGGAAATGAACCGGCATACGTCCTGTACCACAAATTCACCGATCTGATGAATGGCGCCGCTTTTTTCCGCGGAGGGAATGAAGACTGCCGGAGATATCATGCCGTTCTTCTCGTCAAAAAGCCGGATCAGGGCTTCCGCTGAGGTAAAACGCTGCTCCTTCACAGAGAAGATGGGCTGATAATACATGACGAAGCTTTTGTTCAGAATACCCCGGGTGATGATCTCGTCTATATTGTTCTTCATCTGGAACTGCTTTTCCGGAGCTGCCTTTGAATAAACGGTGATCTCGGTGCTTGATGTGATCTGATGGAACGTATTTGCAAAGGAAAGCAGTTCATCAGCATCGGCAATATCTTCAGGGCAGCGGATCGTACAGATGGTGGTCTCAAGATCAAGATCCAGATGACTGGTATGGCGGGTGTCCTGCATCAGCCGGAAGATACGTTCTGATTCGGTCTTTATGAACTCTTCCCTGCGTTTTCCGTCCGCCAGCACCACGAACAGACCGTTCTGAAGGTTGTAGATCGGATGGAAGATCGACCGTTTCAAAGGTGATTCGATCGCCGTCAGTTCCGCGGTGATCTCACGTTCCAGCTTCATGGTCCTTTCATTTCCGAGCAAAGACATAAGTCCGTCAAAATTCCGGATCCGGATCAGGATAAGATCCATAGGAACCCTGGAACGGAAGAATTTCTGAATATCGTCGGTGAAGGCCAGGTAGGATCTGACTCCGGTAATGGGATCCAGATGTTCTTCCGGCCGGAGCACGATGGTGGAAACCAGCATGCAGAAAATGGCATAGGCAAACATTTCCAGAAGATATACGGGATACAGATACTGAACCACCATAGCTGCGATGGACAGCGGAAACAGCATCAGAAGTGCGTAGAATTTATCATGCGAGAGATATTTCCGGAACCAAAGCAGATATATAAATGAAAAGACCATGTAATATGCCCCGACGATGTAGAAGACGGAGATGAGTCCGCCCCGGGTATAGGTCCCGTCGGGACTGTAGTAGAAAATGATCGGCTTTATTGCGTTCAGAATGAGAAGCCCAAGGCAGAGCAGATAAGGCCCAAGGTACATGATCATGAAGGAGGTGTACTTCCGAAGCCTATGCCAGGTGCCGGTCAGGTGCCCGATGAAAATGATATAGATGGGACCAAAGGCGATCCGGAGCGCGAAGTAGATAAAGCTTGCAATGGAACGCAGAGTGGATATGGCTTCGGGATTCTGGATCCGGCTGAGACCGCTGGCGGAAAAGGCGTCCGCGGCTGTGGTCACCAGAAGAACCAGTAAGAGTACGATATAGGTATGGTTGATCCGCCCGCGGGTCATTTTCCGGAAAAACATCGCAAAAAGAAGGATCAGAACGATGAAAAATGCGCTGAAATCAAAAAACGGAATCCGTGACGTCATGATCCTCCTCCTTTCCGGTATCGTGTACCTGCATAGAAACACTCCACTATACTATAACAGAAAATGAGACTCTGTACAAGTACGGCGTTGTTTTATGGTACATTTCTATTGTTTAAGACACAGGATTTTGGTAAAATACAGGTTGTAGCAGCAGACAGAGATTTTGTATATCAGACAGAAAATTCAAAAGGAAAAGACCGGGAGAATATGGAAACCATCAAAGAAATCCTGAAAAACAGATATGTGCAGATGGGACTCTATCTGCTTGGCTGTTATATCGTATGCAAGATCATCGGCCTGATCTATCATACAGCCGGAAAAAAGGGAAAGGTGGGGATCAAAGCCTCCTTCACGAAGGGGCTCTTACAACTGGGCGTGATCGTCTTCACTATTGTTCGGCTGGCGGGACTTTCCGATTCGATCCAGAAGTTCGGGGATACGATCCTGATGTCCAGTTCCCTTTTAGTGGTGGTTCTGGGCTTTATCTTCCAGGAAGGACTCAGTAACATCGTCCATGGATTTATCCTGGCGGTGTTCAGTCCGTTTGATGTGGGGGATCAGGTTCTGATCACGTTAGGCGGAGAGACCATTTCGGGCTTCATCATTTCCATGACCATGCGTCACACGACCGTGAGGAGCATCATCGATAACGGAGAGGTGATCATCCCGAATTCACTTCTGGACAAATCCACCGTGAAAAACCTGACGAATCAGGACCAGGTGAATAAATATCCGCTGACGATCTCCATTACCTATGAACAGGCACAGGATCCTGTGATCCTGGAAAAGGCAAAGCAGATCTTCATGGAGGAGATCATAAAGAATAAGAGGACCATCGACACCCGGAAGGACAAGAAGGAACCCATCTTTATCAAGGTGGATCTGGCGGACAGTGCGGTGACTCTTACCAGCTTTATCAATACGGATACCGCCATGGAGAATTATTACGCCTGCAGTGAGATCCGGGAGGCGCTTCTGGCCCGGTTCAAGCAGGCCGGGATCGAATTTGCATATAACCACCTGCAACTTACGGGAAGCGTGGAAATGGTCACGGTGGAGAAGCAGGCGGCAAGACCGGAGGAGGACAGCGCGTTCTTTGGTCCGGGAAAGATCTGAACCGGTACGATCTGAAAGATAAGGCAGGCGATTTACGCCGACACTTTATAGACAGAAGAAAGAAGGACAAGGGATGGAACCGAAAAATAACGGAAGAGAAAAACATGTGACCGGGACCTCGAAGCCCATGGGAAGACGCGGGGAAGCCGTGAATACCAACGGACCGGTAGGTCGTGCGGACGGTTATGCGGGACGGACCGGAGGTTCGTCGAGACGTGACGGAGAGGGCGGAGGCGCCGGCAGAGGCAAAGTCTCCATCATCGCCATCATCATCGCCTTGCTTCTCGGCGGCGGCGGGGGACTTACCGCTATGCTGGCAGGCGGCGGAAGCGGTGACTCCGGAGATGGCGGCAGCATAAGCTCCGGAAGCGTAACGCCGGGAGGAAGCTCCGGTGGTTCCGGGGGCGGATCCGGCAGTCCGGTGTCCGGAAGCTTTCTGTCATCGATCCTTGGCGGCGGCGGACTCGGCGGAAGCAGCAGTACTTCGGCAGAATGGTTTAACGGTGTCAGCAACACCGGAAAGCTGAATACCGAGGTCAGCCCTCTGGCATCGCCGAAGCGTACCGTGATCAAGGGCAACGGTCAGGACAAGATCACCATTATGATCTATATGTGCGGTACAGATCTGGAATCCCGCGGCGGCATGGCCACCAATGATATGCGTGAGATCGCTGCGGCTGATCTTTCTTCCAACATCAACATCGTCATTTATACCGGTGGCTGCAAGGGCTGGAAGACAAACGGGATCAGCAATTCCACGAATCAGATCTATCTGATAAAGGACGGTCAGTTAGCACAGATCGTACCGGATGCGGGTGATAAACCCATGACGGATCCTGCAACCCTGACTGAGTTTATCAAGTTCAGTGCAAAGAATTATCCTGCGGACCGGTATGATCTGATCTTCTGGGATCACGGCGGTGGGTCGATCAGCGGTTACGGCTATGATGAGAGATATGCCCGGTCCGGTTCCATGGATCTGACAGGCATGAACACCGCTCTTAAAAACGGCGGGATCACATTTGACTTTATCGGTTATGACGCATGCCTCATGGCAACGCTTGAGACGGCCATCATGACCAGCAACTATGCGGATTATCTTATCGCATCCGAGGAGACCGAGCCGGGCATCGGCTGGTATTATACCGACTGGCTGAATGCACTGTCGAAGGATACCTCCATGCCGACTGTGGAAATCGGCAAGAACATCGTGGACGGCTTCGTGGATGAATGTAACCGAAGATGCGGCGGCCAGAAGACCACGTTGTCGGTGATCGATCTGGCAGAGTTTTCTGCAACCGTACCGGACAAGCTGGCGGCATTCTCCAGCAGTACCAGCACACTTATCAAGGGGGATGATTACAAGAGGGTTTCGGATGCCCGGGCAGGTACCCGCGAATTTTCTTCCTCCGGGATCGATCAGGTGGATCTGGTCCATTTTGCTGAAAAAGTCGGAACCGATGAGGCCAGGGCTCTGTCCAAGGCGCTTACGGACAGTGTAAAATACAACCGGACATCTTCAAATATGTCCAACGCCTATGGCGTATCCATTTACTTCCCGTATCGTAAGACCTCCAGCGTCAATACGGCAGTAAAGAACTATAATAATATCGGTGTGCGTTCCGAGTATTCAAGATGCATCCAGGACTTTGCAAGTATGGGAACTGCCGGACAGATCGCAGCCGGCGGCGGAGGAAGTCCCATCGGTTCGCTTCTGGGAGGCGGAAGCAGCGGAGGAGCAAGTGATTCCGGCGGGATTTCATCCCTTCTCAGTGCCTTCCTGGGTGGCAGGAGCATGCCGGGAATCGATGATTCTGCGGCCGAGTATATGCAGGGCATGGATGTGGACAAGGCTGCGGAATACATCGCAAACCATCAGTTTGATACATCGGCTTTGAAGTGGAAGACGGAGTCCGACGGTACACATACCATCAGCATTTCTCTGGATCAGTGGAAGCTGGTGGAGAACGTACAGATAAATATCTTCTGGGACGATGGAACCGGATATGTGGATCTGGGTCTGGATAACCTGGTGGAATTCACGGATGACGGAAAGCTGGTAGGGGACACGGACGGAACCTGGTTCGCCATTGACGGACTGGCAGTGCCTTACTACTTTGTATCGGAAGTGAAGGATGCTTCCGGACAGACCATAACCACAGGACGGGTGCCGGTACTTCTGGACGGAGCAAGAGCCAATCTTATCATTGTCTTCGACAAGGAGCATACGAGTGGCTATATCGCGGGAGCACGCTATGACTATGTGGAAGGTGAGACCGACACAGTGGCGAAGAGTGTGAGCGAGATTCCGGAAGGAGCGAAGATCGATTTCCTCTGTGACTATTACAGCTATGATCAGACCTACCAAAGCAGTTACAAATGGGGCAGTCAGATCACTTATAAGAAAGATATTCAGTGCAGTTATGTATATATCGAAGGCGGTCAGAAGGTGACTTACCTGTTCACAGATCTCTATGGTCGTGAGTACTGGACGCCGGCGGTACCGCAGTAAAACAGAGAAAGGCTCTCGAAAAAAGGCGCATACGAGTGGTCCGATGGATCACTTGTATGCGCCTTTTATTATTCTTTTTGGGTTTATTCTGCATCCTTGATCAGCTTATGCCACTCCTGCAGGGAATGGATGTTGCCCATGTGACGGCGGAGCATATGGTCGATACCCTCTGCCGCAGCCTTACCTGCCACGATGGTGGTGATGTAAGGGATCTTGGATTTGATGGCTGCCTTACGGATGTAGGAATCGTCATGTACGCTGGCCTTACCGATGGGGGAGTTGATGATGAGATCGATCTCTCCGTTGGTGATGAGGTCCAGGATATTCGGACGTCCTTCATAAAGCTTCTTTACTTTTTCTGCCGGAATGCCTGCTTCGTTGATGGCGTCACAGGTCTTTCCGGTAGCCAGGATACGGAATCCGTTGTCATGCAGGATCTTTGCCACAGCCGGAGCTTCATCGCGTTCCTGCTTGTTGACGGAGATCAGTACCGTTCCTTTGAGAGGAAGTGTAGCCTTGGCAGCTTCTTCGGCCTTGAAGTAAGCACCGCCGGCGGAGAGGGATATACCCAGAACTTCACCTGTGGAACGCATTTCCGGTCCGAGGATCGGGTCAACCTCCGGGAACATATTGAAGGGGAATACCGCTTCCTTTACACCGTAGTACGGAATATGACGCTCCTTCATGGTCGGGATCGGTGACGGTCTGCCTGTCAGCTCTGAAGTAATGATCTCGGTGGCAATGGGTACCATGCGGATACCGCAGACCTTGGATACCAGAGGTACGGTACGGGACGCTCTCGGGTTTGCCTCAAGTACGAAGACCTTCCCGTCCTCGATCGCATACTGCATATTCATCAGACCGACTACGTGCATCTGCTCCGCGATCTTTCTTGTGTAATCCTTGATGGTTGCCAGATTCTCTTCGGAAATGTGTTTCGAAGGAAGGATACAAGCGGAGTCTCCGGAATGAATACCGGCCAGCTCGATATGCTCCATAACCGCGGGAACATATGCGTGGGTTCCGTCTGCAATGGCATCTGCCTCACATTCCAGAGCATGATGCAGGAAACGGTCGATAAGGATCGGACGATCCGGAGTTACGCCGACAGCAGCCTGCATATAGCCGATCATGCTCTCATCGTCATAAACAACTTCCATGCCGCGGCCGCCAAGCACGTAGGACGGGCGGACCATGACGGGATAGCCGATCTTATTTGCAACTTCGATGGCTTCTTCCACAGTGGTGGCCATACCTGCTTCCGGCATCGGAATTCCAAGCTTGTCCATGATGGCGCGGAACTGATCACGGTCCTCAGCCAGATCGATGACAGCAGGAGAGGTACCGAGGATCTTAACTCCGTTTCTTTCAAGATCGGCAGCGAGATTTAAAGGTGTCTGTCCGCCGAACTGAGCGATTACGCCCATCGGTTTTTCTTTCTTGTAAATGGAGAGCACGTCCTCCAGGGTGAGGGGCTCAAAATACAGCTTGTCGGAGGTATCATAGTCCGTGGATACCGTCTCCGGATTGCAGTTTACGATGATGGTTTCGAAGCCCAGCTTCTTCAGGGACTGTGCCGCATGTACGCAGCAGTAGTCGAACTCGATACCCTGACCGATCCGGTTCGGGCCGCCGCCCAGGATCATGACCTTCTGACGGTCGGTATTGATCGGGTTGTTATCCGGCGCATTGTAGGTGGAGTAGAAGTAGGAACTGTCCTCGGTACCGCTGACATGAACTGCGTCCCAGGTCTCGACCACGCCGAGCTCTTCGCGGCGGTTACGGATCGCGTCTTCGGATACGCCGAGGATCTCGGACAGATACTTGTCGGAGAAGCCATCCTTCTTTGCCCGGGTCAGAGCCTCATCGGAGGGAACCTGTCCCTTGAACTCCTTAACCAGAGCCTCTTCCTCATCTACCAGTTCCTTCATCTGCTCGATGAAATATTTCTTTACATGTGTGATCTCGTGGATCTCATCTATGGAAGCGCCCTTGCGGATCGCTTCATACATGATGAAATGACGTTCGCTGGAGGGTGTGATGAGCATCTGCAGAAGCTGCTCCCTGGTAAGGTCATAGAAGTTCTTTACATGTCCCAGACCGTAGCGTCCTTTCTCCAGAGAACGGACTGCCTTCTGGAAGGCTTCCTTATAATTCTTACCGATGGACATGACTTCGCCCACGGCACGCATCTGGGTGCCCAGCTTGTCATCAACGCCCTTGAACTTTTCAAAGGCCCAGCGCGCGAACTTGACTACAACATAGTCTCCGTCCGGATGATATTTATCCAAAGTTCCGTACTTGCCGCAGGGAATGTCTGCAAGGGTCAGTCCGGATGCCAGCTTCGCGGATACGAGAGCGATGGGGAAACCGGTTGCCTTACTTGCAAGGGCGGAAGAACGGGAGGTACGGGGATTGATCTCTATAACGATGATCCGGTCGGTCTTCGGATCATGTGCGAACTGAACATTCGTACCGCCGATCACCTGAATGGATTCAACGATCTTATATGCCTGCTCCTGAAGACGTTTCTGAACATCTTCGGAAATGGTCAGCATGGGAGCGGTACAGAAGGAGTCACCGGTATGGATGCCCATGGGATCCACATTTTCGATAAAGCATACGGTGATCATGTTGTTGTCCTTGTCACGGACAACCTCCAGCTCCAGCTCTTCCCAGCCGGTCACGGATTCTTCTACCAGAACCTGTCCTACCAGAGAAGCCTTAAGTCCGCGGGCGCATACGGTCTGCAGTTCTTCGCGGTTGTAGACCAGTCCGCCGCCGGCACCACCCATGGTATATGCCGGACGAAGAACCACCGGATACCCCAGATCGTCTGCGATCTTCAGTGCCTCCTCCACGGAGTAGGCAACCTCGGAACGCGCAACTTCGATGCCAAGCGCATTCATGGTATTCTTGAATTCGATCCGGTCCTCGCCGCGCTCGATGGCGTCTACCTGAACGCCGATGACCTGAACGTTGTATTTCTCCAGAACGCCGGCCTCCGCAAGCTCGGAGCAGAGATTCAGACCGGACTGTCCGCCCAGGTTCGGAAGCAGGGCATCGGGACGCTCCTTGGCGATGATGGCCTCGAGACGTTTTACGTTCAGCGGTTCGATGTAGGTGACGTCAGCCATTTCCGGGTCTGTCATAATGGTTGCAGGGTTGGAATTCACCAGCACGATCTCGTAGCCAAGGCTGCGAAGCGCCTTACACGCCTGTGTGCCGGAGTAGTCGAACTCGCATGCCTGACCGATGACGATCGGGCCGGAGCCGATGATGAGTACTTTGTGGATATCCGTTCTTTGCGCCATATATAGTTCCTCCAAATGAATGTAGAAAGATTGCCAGGAATCGGTCCCGGGAGTCCCGTTCATCTGAAGGGACGGGTGAGACCTGCACAATCTATGGTATTATAGCACTATTGAATGAAAATATATAGTGGTTTTTTAAAAAATGTAGGCATTAAAACAGATGAAATGTCTCCGGCAGTATGATACAATAAGATGGATTGTATGCGAAGAGAGGAAAGAGGCGGTAAAGATCAGCGGAGGGCAGAGACAGAACAGTGCAGAATCATATGGATTGGACAGATCATAAAAGAGAAGCCGCTGTTCCTGGGGAAAGTTCGCTGCTTACCGGAATCCTTTCATGGTTTGACGGGCATCATCGGGATCTTCCCTGGCGAAGAGACCGGGATCCTTATCATGTATGGATCTCGGAGATCATGCTTCAGCAGACCCGGGTGGCAGCGGTGATCGGTTATTATGAACGCTTTATGCGGGAACTGCCGGACATTTCGGCTCTGGCAGATGCGGATGACGAGAAGCTGATGAAGCTTTGGGAAGGGCTTGGGTATTATAATCGTGCGAGGAACCTGAAAAAAGCAGCAGAGGTGATCCGGGATCGCTTCGGAGGAAAATTCCCTATGACTTATCCCGATATCCTTTCTCTGCCCGGCATCGGTGCTTACACGGCAGGGGCTGTGGCGTCCATTTGTTTCGATGCACCGACACCCGCTGTGGACGGAAATGTTCTCCGTGTCTATACCCGGCTTTTCGGTGATGCGTCCTGTATTGATCTGGAAAGGACAAAGGACTGTGTACGCGAAGCTCTTATGTCCTGGTATCTGGACTGCAGTCCAAAGGAGCGTGGGAAACTGACCCAGAGCTGGATGGAGCTGGGAGCCACCGTATGCGTGCCGAACGGGGCACCGATCTGTACAGAGTGTCCTCTGGCAGAGAACTGTGTGGCATATCAGACCGGTACCATCCATCAATATCCGGTGCGGGCCGAAAAAAAGAAGCGGCGAAGGGAAGATCGAACGGTATGGATCCTGATCCACCGCTCGCACCGTGTTGCCCTGCACCAACGTCCGAAGGAGGGACTTCTGGCGGGGCTTTGGGAATTCCCGGGAATGGATGGAGAGCGGTCCATGCAGGAGGCCATGAAAAAAGCAAAGGAGTGGGGCGCTGCACCAATAGCTCCATGGATGTCCATGCCATATACGCATATTTTCAGCCATGTGGAATGGCATATGAATGCACATTTTATTTACTGCGAGAAGGAGATAAATCATATTGATGAGATCGGAGAGATCAAATGGTTCCAGATAGGAGAACAGGGGACGGAGGCCGCGGTTCCGTCGGCGTTCCGGCCGTTCCTGAACCAACTGAAAAAAGAAGAAGTACTATATTAAGGAAACTTTGGTTCCTTGTCCTTCCTTTATTATTGGCGGCGGCGCTGTTCCTCGGTACAGGGACGGCTCCGGATGTGGCTGAGGAAGTGGAGAATCCCATCCTTCGTGTATCCCGGGAGACGGATCTGGCATCTCCGAAGGGGGTTGATGTAAGATCCGAAGCGGAACGTTATCTGGACAGTATGAGTCTGGAGGAGAAGGTGGGGCAGATGTTTATCATACCACCGGAGAAGCTGGATCAGGAATACCGCGGAACGACTTATAATGGTCAGAAGGTAAAGGGAACCGTTGCGATGAGCCGTTCCCTGGGGGATGGTATAAAGGCTTACGCCCCCGGAGGGATCATCCTCTTTTCCTATAATATCATCGATCCGGAGCAGACCACGGCGCTTTTGCAGGAGCTCCAGAAGAAAAGCAAGCTTCCGCTTCTGATCGCTGTGGATGAGGAAGGCGGGCTGGTGTCCCGGATCAGCGGTAAGAAGAGCTTCGGGATTCCGGATCTTCCGGATGCGGATGAAGTGTCGGATGAAACAGAAGCTTACGGCCGGGGGATCTATATCGGAAGCTACATGAACCGGTATGGTTTCAATACCAATCTGGCACCGGTAGCGGATGTGAATTCCAACCCGAGAAATCGTGTCATCGGTTCCAGAGCGTTCGGCAAGGATCCGACCATGGTGGGCGGACTTGTGGTTTCCGAGATCAAAGGGCTTCAGGAAACCGGAACGATCTCGACAGCGAAGCATTTTCCGGGTCACGGAGATACCAATGGCGATACGCACCATACCACGGTGTATGTGACAAAAACCTGGAGTGAGCTTTTGGAAGGAGAGATCATTCCGTTCCGGATGGCTATCGATGCCGGCGTCGACATGATCATGGTAGCACACATCTCCGCAGAGAAGGTAACGTCGGACGGCCTTCCGGCTTCCCTTTCCCATGAAATGATCACGGGAAAGCTTCGGAATGAACTGGGGTTTGACGGCGTAGTCATAACGGATTCCATGGAAATGGGAGCCATCGCGGATCACTATACTTCGGCGGAGGCGACGGTCCTTGCGGTTCAGGCAGGAAATGATATCGTGCTTATGCCGGATGATTATGAAGAGGCATATAAGGGGCTGCTTGCTGCTGTTAAAGACGGGACCATCCCGGAATCCAGGATCGATGAAAGTGTTCTTCGGATCCTGAAACTGAAGGAAAAGTACGGAATGCTTCCGACGGACAAAAAAAGAGGTGCGAAGTCGGGAAAATAAGTCGGATCATAAGCTGTGTTATCAGCGGAGTATGATCCTTGCAAGGTACGAAACAGGAGGACTGAATGAAATATCTGAAGCAGTTTCTGATCATTCTTTTCGTTTCATTTCTCGGAGAGGTTCTGAATTATCTGATCCCGCTGCCCATTCCGGCAAGTATTTACGGGATTCTTCTGATGTTTCTGGCGTTGGAACTGCATATCATACCGCTGTCCTCGGTGCGGGAGACCGGCCGTTTTCTGATCGAGATCATGCCGGTGATGTTTATACCCGCGGCTGTGGGACTTCTGAATGCCTGGGGAATCCTGAAACCAAACTGGCTGATCTATACGGTGATCATGTTTGCAACTACATTTATCGTCATGATCCTGTCAGGACGGATCACGCAGGCGGTGATCCGTCACGGGAAAAAGAAAAACCCGGAACCCCCGGAAACACCGGATGAAAGTTCCGGGACGAATGAGGAGGAGGCGGCGGAATGAAGGAATTCTTTCAGCATACAGTATTTTTCGGCGTCTTTATCAGTCTTTTTTCTTATGCCATCGGTGTGTTCCTCAAAAAGAAAACAAAGCTCTCCATATTCAATCCGCTGCTGATCGCGATCCTGCTTACCATGGGAGTTCTGCTTTGGCTGGATATCGATTATGAAACCTACCAGGGCAGCGCGAAATACCTCAGCTACCTGCTCACCCCGGCAACCGTAAGCCTTGCCATTCCTCTGTATGAGCAGATGGAGCTTCTGAAGAAAAACTGGAAGGCTGTATTTGCGGGTATCTTTTCCGGCGTTCTGGCAAGTATGGTCAGCGTACTCCTTTTTGCGCTTGTTTTTCATCTGAATCATGCGGAGTATGTGACGTTTCTTCCGAAATCCATAACCACGGCCATCGGTATGGGCGTGTCTGAGGAGCTGGGAGGATACGTTGCCATCACCGTTGCGGTGATCATTATCACAGGGATCATCGGAAATATATTCGCAGAGATCGTCTGCAGGATTTTCAAGATCAAAGAACCGATCGCCGTAGGGATTGCCATCGGCTCCTCGTCCCATGCGTTAGGAACCGCAAAGGCTATGGAGATCGGAGATGTGGAAGGGGCCATGAGCAGTCTTTCCATCGTTGTATCCGGACTGCTTACCGTGGTGGGCGCGATGGTTTTTGCGAAATTTATATGATCCGGAGTATTTTCTGTTCTTCAAATCTATGCTATAATCAATTCTTAGTGCGATGTGATAAGGATGACCGATGCCGGTACTGTTTTTCGGCAGTCGTACAGTATTCAATGCGGTTGAACATTGCCACGGCTTCGAATATGGCAATTTCATACAATAATAATGCCGGAGAAGACTCCGGACAAAAGGAGGACATTATGGATATTAAGGCTAAGATCAGTGAGATCGTTGAGAAGATCACGAAGGATGAGAGTCTGAAGAAGGATTTCAGCGAGAATCCGACCAAAGCGATCGAGAAGGTTGCGGGAGTAGACCTTCCGGATGATGTTGTGAACGGTGCTATCGCCGGGGTAAAGGCAAAGCTGACCGGGGATGCGGTTTCCGGAGGACTCAGCAAGCTGACCGGACTGTTTGGAGGCGGCGACAAGACTGAGTAATGCCCTATGCGGCGATACAGCTGGGGGCAAAATACTTTTTGATCCCAGCATCATAATATAGACAAGCGGAACCTCGGGTTAAGCAGGAAAGAGATTTAAAGGATGGTAAGGAGAGCTTATGAAGTGTAAGATATGCGGTGGTGAGATCATGGAGGGCGCTGATGTCTGCCCGATCTGCGGTGTATCCGTAGCAGCCTCAGAGTCTGCAGCCGACGCGGCGTCAAAGATCATTTCCGGACAGGGAAGCGATCGGTCTGACGCTGCATCGGAGCAGAGCCCGAAACCTCAGAAAAGTAAGTATTCGATGGTGGGCGGAAATGTCACCCAGTCAAATCCCTTTGGTATGGATCCCAATAACACTGCTGCCAGAGAAGCTCAGATGGAAGCAAAGAGGGCATTGGAGAGAGAAGCCGGCATGGAGGCTCGTATCCTGGACGAACCGGAGGGGACGGGATCTTATGGATCAGGGGCGTACGGACAGGGAGCTTATGGTCAGGCTCCATACGTTCCTCCTGTAAACGGACAGCCTCCCTATGGGCAGGAGCGGCCGCCGTTTGATCCTTCCGCCTTTGACTCAGGACCGAACCCCTTTCGTCCTGCAGCTCCGGCGGTTCCCCAAAAGGTAAACAAAAACACCGTTACGATCATCGTTGTATGCTCCTTATGCGTGATCGCTCTTCTGGTGGTCGTGTGGAAGATGAACCTTTTCGGGGGCGAAGCAGACGGAACCTACAAGTTCGTTAACGCCGAAGGGTATGGACAAACCATCTCTCCGGAGCAGTTCAAGTCTTTGGGGATGGATGTGGATGATTTCTATCTCAAGATCAGCGGAAAAACGGCCACCGTCAGTCTGATGGGAAAAGTGGGACGGTGCAAGGTCGAGTTCAGTGGAAACGATGTCAGTTTTATAGAAGATAATCAGACCATAAAAGGAACCTACAATAAGGAAAAGGGGACGATATCCATCGAACAGGACGGCATAAAACTGAATTTTAAAAAGTAACTGATCAAAATCGAGGCATTCAAGGCATACAGGAGGAGTAAAGCGCCTGAAAAAGCCTCTGAAAAAAGATTAAAAAGATGATGAAAATATAAAAGACATGTGCTATAATTGTTGCGGGTTTGCAGGCGTTCGGAAAATGTGTTTTGAATTTCTGCAGGAAGTTTTATGTAAAACTTCAGAAAAATGGTAAAGGATAGTGTCAGGGGAGTTATTCGACCGACACTACAATGGGTGAGATAGTGTCGGTTAAGTCATGAGAGCGGGCACTACAGTCATTGAAAGGGAGGATGAACTTATGAATTGTAACGTATGTGGAGCAGAGATTCCAGCAGGCGCTGCAACGTGCCCGGTATGTGGTGCACCGGCACCGGCAGCAGGTCCGGCACCTACACCGGGTCCGGTACCTGGCTATCCGACGGATGGCGCAAATGCGGCAGCAACGAATCCTTTTGCACAGGGAGCACCGGCTCAGCCGGCTATGGGACCTCAGAATTACGGAGGATATGATCCGAATCCGGCAGGCCCCACAGGATATGATCCATATGCACAGACATCTACTGCACTTGCTCCTGCTCCGAAGAAGAGCAACAAGGGGCTGATCATTGGTATCATTGCAGGTGTTGCAGTGATCGCAGCTCTGGTTGTATGCTGGGCGCTTGGTGTGTTCGGCGGAGGCAGCGGTGCCAACGGTACATACAAGTTTGAAAGTGCACAGGCCATGGGTATGAATCTGGATGCAGATTCCATGAAGTCCTTTGGTATGGATGTCAGCGATTTCAAGATTGAGATCAGCGGAAGCAAAGCTACCATCAATCTGATGGGTCAGGGCGGCGATTGTGAGTGCAAGATCGAAGGAAGTACCATAAAATTCATCGAGAACGGCAGAGAGATCACCGGAAAGTATGATGAGGGGAAGGGTACCATTACCATTGAGCAAAGTGGCGTCACTATGGTCTTTAAAAAGTAGTGTTCGTTCATGAGCATGCAAAAAACTTGACAGATTGGCAGGCGGTCGGATAGGCCGCCTGTCTTATTCTTAAAAGAAAAGGACCGTCTCTGCCAGGAGAGGAAGACGGAAACCGAAATGATCGAGATGAGGTAGATAGAATGGAAGAGAATCGTGGACAGGATCCTTTTGCTCGTTTCGAGCAAAGTCCGGAAAAAAGTGAAATGAAGAGTGGTCCGATTCCGCCGCAGCAGGCTATGCCCGTAACGCAACAGCCCGGAATGCCATTTGCGCCGAATCAGTCTACCGGACTACAGTATACGGCGCGACCGGAATCGGCGCAGGATCTTTCTCAGTATTCGTCCTATCAGCCCGGATATTATTCGGACGGACAAAGCAGCGTACAGCAGATGGATACACCGTTTGGAGCGGCGACTTATTCCCCGTACGGAAATCGGTCCAATACTCCGCACTCGTCCTCCTATGGAGATACGGAGATCCCGGTGAGAAAACGCAAGGCGGGTCCCATCCTCGGGATCCTCGGCGCCGTGATCCTGATCGCAGGTCTTGTCACTGCATGGATGCTGGGCTGGTTCCAGTCCCGAAGCGGCATTTATGTCTGGGATGACTATGCAAATGCGGATATGACCGCAAAGATCGAGATCGACGGCGAAAAGGCAGTCATCACCATGAAATCAAAGGAAGATATCCGTACGGTGGAGTGTGACGTGGAATTCAGCAGTGATACGGTGAAATTTGTCTATGGCGGGAAAGTCCTTACCTGTGATTATGATCGAAGAAATGGGCTCATTACGGAAAAGGATGACATCTATACAGGCGTGGATCTTGTGTTTGAGAAGGAGTAAAGGACGATGAATATGACAGGATGGAAAGAAAATGTTCGAAGAGTAGAGCCATACACGCCGGGGGAACAGCCGAAGGATCAGAATGTGATCAAACTGAATACAAATGAGAATCCCTATGGTCCCTCGGAAAAAGTCCGGAATTGTGCCATGGATTATGATCTTCTCCGGAAGTACCCGGATCCGGCTGCTTCGGATCTGGTGAATACCCTTGCGCTGTATCATCATGTGCTCCCGGAGCAGGTATTTGTCGGCGTCGGCAGCGATGATGTTCTGGGAATGGCATTTTTGACCTTCTTTAATTCTGATCGTCCGATTCTTTTTCCTGACATTACTTATTCCTTCTACCCGGTGTGGGCGGAGTTGTACCGGATCCCGTACCGGACAAAGGCACTTACGGAGGATTTCCGGATCTCTGTTTCCGATTATGAAGAGAAAAACGGAGGCGTGATCTTCCCGAATCCAAATGCGCCTACCGCAAGGCTGCTCCCTCTCGATGAGGTAGAGAAGATCATACAGGCAAACCGGAACGTGGTAGTGATCGTGGATGAAGCATATATCGACTTTGCCCCGGAAGGCAGCAGTGCACTGTCCCTTGTAGATAAATATGATAATCTGCTGGTGGTACGGACATTTTCAAAATCTCGCTCCATGGCAGGACTCCGGATCGGATATGCCATCGGTCAGAAGGATCTGATCGCATGCATGCAGGCAGTGAAATATTCCTACAATTCCTATACCATGAACAGACCATCGATCCTGTATGGCTGCGCTTCCGTGGAGGATGATGCATATTTCCGTGAAACTGTCGGAAAGATCATTTCTACAAGAGAGTGGGTCACAAAGGAAATGAAGGAACTGGGATTCCGGGTGATCCCTTCGGCGGCGAATTTCATCTTTGCTGCGCATAGTACGATCCCGGCAGAAGAAATATTCAGGAAAGCGCGTGAAAAGGGAATCTTCTTCCGGTATTTTAAACAGCCAAGGATCGATAATTATCTCAGGATCACCATAGGAACGGACGAGGAGATGCATGCAGTGCTGGATTTCTTCCGGGAATTGGTCTGAGGCCGATCTTTTTTCGGTAGTTTCTTACATGTTCCGGAGATTACACTTGACATAATGCACAAAAAAGAATAAGATAGATACGTTGTACTTTGGCAAGTACAATAAAAACTTAATAAAGGAGGTGCTCCTGTGGATTCGCTTTCTACCATAATCATCTGCGCTGTCATAGTAATTGTGGCCGTAGTGATCACCTGGTTCGCAGCGATCGCATATCGCAAAAATATTGCGGAAGCGAAGCTCGGCAAGGCTGAAGACAAGGCCAGAGAGATTATAGATGAAGCCATTAAGGATGCGGAATCTAAGAAGCGGGATATCTTGCTGACTGCCAAGGAAGAGGCCATGAAGACCAAAAATGACCTTGACAAGGAAGTCAAAGAACGCCGCAACGAGATTCAACGTATGGAGAAGAGAGTTCTTTCGAGGGAAGAGAATCTTGACAAGAAGAGCGATACTCTGGAACGCAGGGAACAGTCCCTGTCAGCCAGAGAAGCAAACATGTCAAAGAAACAGGCTGAAATCGAAGAGCTTTCCGCAAAGAGACAACAGGAACTGGAGAGAATCTCCGGACTCACCTCTGAACAGGCAAAGGAATACTTGCTTCGCACCGTGGAAGATGAAGTAAAGCATGAAACCGCGGTAATGATCAAGGAGATGGAACTGAGGGCCAAAGAAGAGGCCGACAAGAAAGCCAGGGAATACGTTGTGACAGCCATTCAGAAATGTGCTGCGGACGTGGTTTCCGAATCTACCATTTCACTGGTACAGCTGCCGAATGACGACATGAAGGGTCGTATCATCGGTCGTGAGGGACGTAATATCCGTACATTGGAAACACTGACGGGCGTTGATCTCATCATCGATGACACACCGGAGGCAGTGGTACTTTCCAGCTTTGACCCGGTACGCCGGGAGGTTGCGAGGATCGCACTGGAGAAGCTGATCGTTGACGGACGGATCCATCCGGCCCGCATCGAGGAGATGGTGGAGAAGGCCAAGAAGGAAGTTGAAACCATGATGCGTGAGGAAGGCGAAGCCGCCACCATGGAGGTTGGTGTTCATGGCATTCATCCCGAACTGGTGAAGCTTCTCGGCCGCATGAAATTCCGTACCAGTTACGGACAGAATGCCCTGAAGCATTCCATCGAGGTTGCTGAACTCAGCGGACTCATCGCAGGAGAGATCGGCGAGGATGTCAAGCTGGCAAAGCGTGCGGGTCTTCTGCATGATATCGGTAAATCTATCGATCATGAAATGGAAGGATCCCATGTATCCATCGGTGTGGATCTTTGTCGGAAGTACAAGGAGAATAGCACGGTGATCAATGCCGTAGCTTCCCATCATGGAGACTGCGAAGCAGAAACACTCATCGCATGCATCGTGCAGGCAGCGGATACGATCTCCGCGGCACGCCCCGGTGCACGGCGTGAGACATTGGAAACTTATACGACACGGCTTACCAAGCTGGAAGCCATTGCAAATGAGTTCAAGGGTGTCGATAAGTCCTTTGCTATTCAGGCAGGTAGAGAGATTCGTGTAATGGTAGTTCCTGAGCATGTCAGCGATGCTGATATGGTAATCCTCGCAAGAGAGATTTCCAAGCGCATCGAGGATGAGCTGGAATACCCCGGTCAGATCAAGGTCAGCCTGATCCGGGAGTCCAGAGTCACGGATTACGCAAAGTAGCATGTAAAAAGGGATACCCTTCGGGTGTCCCTTTTTTGCGGTGAAGCCAGGCCCGGGATATATGAATTCTCCGGAGCCGAAAGATATGTACGCGGACACTGTCATAGTTAAAAGGAGACTTTGAAGATGGAAAAAACAAAACGGCTGGATCGGATCTTAAAATACGAGGCACACCGTGTAAAGGTGTATGAGGACGTACTAAAGCTTCCGAATGGCAAGATCCAACACTATGATTATGTAAAAAACCGGGATGGGGCTGCAATTCTTCTTGTGGACGAAGAGGAATGCGTGCTTCTTGTCCGGCAGTATCGAAATGTGGAGGATGATTTTACGCTTGAGATCCCGGCAGGAGTTACGGATCCGGAGGATGCAACTCCGGAGGCTACGGCCATCCGGGAGGCGAAGGAGGAAACCGGTTTTTACCCCGGGAAAACCGTCCAGGTGGGAAGAGTCCTGAATGCGGCCGGACTTTTCGACGAGCATACTTCCATTTTTCTGGGAACGGATCTTAAGGAGGAGAAATTGGAAGCCGATCCCGAAGAATCCATCGAGGTGCTCCGTATCCCGTTGGAAGAAGCGGTTCGGATGATCTATTCCGGACAGATCATCGACGGAAAAACCATCATCGCGCTGCTGGCATACAAGGACCTGAAGAGCAAAAAAATTATTTAAAAAATTTTTAGTATCGGGGAATCACTATATTTTGTGCTTTGGATCATTATGTCCACTTTATCTCGCGGAAAAACCCTGAAACCCATTGATTTATAAGGGGTTTCGTAAAAAAAATGTTATTGATTTTATGTAAATTTGTAATTATACTGTAACATATAAACGGGAGAGTCCGGTCCCGGACCGGATCATAGACATGCGTGAAGATGGCGAAATGACACGCTTGTCCTGTGGGTGTGAGTTGGCGCTCTTTTGTTCACTGCTCCCGGAGGGGTTTGTTTAGGGGTAAAAGATGGAACAACTGATAGGGTACTACATTTCTTATTTGCGTGATGTAAAACACGCAAGCCAGAACACAATTCAATCTTACAATCGTGATCTTCGCAAGATGCAGGAATATTTCCGTGGAAACGGTGTAACGGATGTGAATGATGTTACTTCCACATCCCTTGGTTCTTATGTTCTTCACCTGGAAAGCTCCGGGATGAGTTCGGCCACCGTATCCAGAAACATTGCCAGCATCCGTTCTTTCTTTGTATTTCTTTTGAACCGCGGGATGGTAAACGGTAATCCGACAGAGCAGATCAAACCTCCGAAGGTGGAGAAGAAGGCTCCGGATGTTCTGACTGTGGAAGAGGTAACGCTTCTCCTTCAGCAGCCCTCCGGCAGGACACCGAAGGAGATCCGTGATAAGGCGATGCTGGAACTTCTGTATGGCACAGGGCTTCGTGTTTCGGAACTGATCTCTCTGAAGGTGACGGACCTGAATCTTGCCATGGGTTATATCGAGTGCAGAAGCGAGAACGGAAAGACCAGGATCATTCCCGTAGAAGATGAAGCAAGAGCTGCTTTGCAGCTGTATTTAAGTGGGACGCGGGAAAAGATGGCGCATGACTGCGAATTCCTTTTTGTAAATGTGAAGGGCGAGGAAATGTCCAGACAGGGTTTCTGGAAGCTTCTTAAAGCCTACGCCAGGAAGGCGCACATTGAGAAGGATATCACGCCGCACATGATCCGACATTCCTTTGCGTCGCACATGGTAAGCAATGGAGCGGATCTGCATGCCGTAAAGGAAATGCTGGGACATTCCGATATATCGACAACACAGATCTACCTGCCCGGGAAACTGGGGCATCTGAAAGAAGTCTATGACAGGACGCATCCGCGTGCCGGTAAAAAGATGGAAGAACGCAGAGCCTGAAACAGGAAGGCTCTGCGTTTTCTTATAGTATGTTCGAAAAGGAAGGATACAACATGGCTGGATCGAGTTTCGGAAAGCAATTGGTAATGACAACCTGGGGAGAGTCTCACGGCGCGGGGATCGGTGCCGTTGTGGATGGCTGTCCTGCGGGACTTCCGATAACAGAGGAGTACATTCAGGCCTATCTGGACCGGAGAAAACCGGGAGGCAGGGATTTTGCAACTCCGAGACAGGAGGCTGACCGGGTACGGATATTGTCCGGGATTTTTGAAGGGAAGACTACGGGGACGCCCATTTCCATGGAGATCATGAACACGTCCCAGAGATCCGGGGATTACGGGAATCTGGCAACTACCTACCGGCCGGGGCATGCGGATTATGGATATGATGCAAAATACGGTTTCCGCGACTACCGGGGAGGCGGTCGGAGCTCGGGCAGGGAGACTGCCGGCCGTGTGGCTGCAGGCGCCATCGCCGCAAGACTTCTGGAAGAAAAGGGAGTTTTTGTGCAGGCCTATGTCAGCGCTGTCGGACCGGTGCGATGCGATACATCCCGGTTTGATCCTTTGTCACCGGATCCCGCAGTGATCGCCGGAAATGCTTTGTCTATGCCGGATCCGGCAGCGGCAGAAGAAGCGGCAAACTATCTGAAACAGCTGATGGCAAAGCAGGATTCCTCCGGAAGCGAGGTGACCTGCATTGTGAAAGGACTTCCGGCAGGGGTTGGGGAGCCGGTCTTCGATAAACTGGATGCAGTCCTGGGGCAGGCGATCTTCTCCATCGGAGCTGTAAAGGCAGTGGAGATCGGAGACGGAACCGCAGTGGTCCGGGCACGGGGGTCGGAGAATAATGACGGCTTCTATATGAAGGATGGGATTGTTTCGAAGAAAACAAACCACGCAGGCGGAATCCTGGGTGGGATCAGTGATGGAAGCGAGATCGTGATCAGAGCATCTTTTAAGCCGACACCGTCCATTTTCCGGGAGCAGCAGACTGTGAACAGAGCACATGAGGATGTGAGCCTGTCTATCCGCGGGCGTCATGATCCGGTGATCGGTCCTCGGGCGGCAGTGGTGGTAGAGACCATGACTGCGTTTGCCATAGCGGATCTTCTGCTTCGAAATGAGAACAGCAGGATGGAACGCTGACAGAGTGGGCGGCTATTTGACCGGGCTACGGGCAGCGCAGGATGACAACAAAAGGAACAAAGATAAGAAGATAAGAAGATAAGAAGATAGGGGCGCATCGGTTGACACGATGCGCCTCTTGTGATATAACGATAGCCGTGCCTGTGTCTGCGTTGCACGGGTATGATGAGCGGTGCCTCCGACGGAGTAGTTGCTTCGGGCCGGAGGGTAAAAGGGAAGCAGGTGCAGGACCTGCACGATCTCGTCACGGTAACGAGCCGAAAGAGGAAAGACGATGTCATAATGTCACTGACCCGTAGCATGGTTGGGAAGACGGCAGCGTTGCTCGAAGTCCGGAAACCTGCCGTTCTTCGGTACGGAAGGAACTATTCTGCTTTGATATCCGACAGGGATCACGGACGGATATCGGAAGATATGTTTGCTTCAGACCACGAGGCCTTGGTCGTACTGTTACTGCAGCCAGCTACGCGGCGCGGTACGCAGCGTTTTTTTTGTGCCATGATCAAAGGGATCTTCGGAACAGTCGGCTGTAAAACGGACAAGGCATATCTTTTTATCTATTCGAGTCGAGGAGGAATGAACATGAGAAAGAAAGCACTTGGAAAGACTGCGGTGATCCTTACACTGGCACTTGGCATGGCCCTGACGGGGTGCGGATCCGGGGACAAGGCTTCTACGGAAGCTACTGAAAATGGAACGGATCAGGCTGCTACTGCCACAGGAACGGAGGCTGATACAGAAAAGACTTCAACTGCGGCTGCAACGGAAGCTGAAACGGATCAGGCGGTTACGGAGGCTTCCACAGATGAACCGGCTTCCGGTCAGGAGGAAGACGAAGAGGATTACAATACCGGTGATGCATCATTGGACAAAATCCGCAATCAGGATGAGATC
>CAMPAX010000004.1 GCA_946633495.1 uncultured Lachnospiraceae bacterium
ATAAGAAGAATATAAGGAGGGCCACATGGATAAGCCGAGAATACTGATCGTCGATGATGATGAGAATATTGCAGAGCTGATCTCCCTATATCTGAATAAAGAATGCTTCGATACACGGATCGCAGGCGATGGAGAGACCGCGCTGACCATGGTGGAAGAGTATAACCCGGATCTGATCCTGCTGGATCTTATGCTTCCGGGCATAGACGGCTATGAGGTCTGCCAGCAGATCCGGAGAAACCATGAGACCCCGATCATCATGCTGTCGGCCAAGGGTGAGGTGTTTGATAAGGTTCTTGGACTTAAAATGGGTGCAGATGACTATATCATCAAACCCTTTGACTCCAATGAAATGGTGGCCAGGGTTCGCGCAGTACTCCGGAGGACAAAACGCCCCGAGGAACCGGCACCTGCCGAAGTGCCTGAGAGAAAAGGGGAATATGTGGAGTATGACCGGCTGATCGTGAACATTTCCAACTACACGGTCACCTTCTGCGGGAAGAACATCGATATGCCGCCGAAGGAACTGGAGCTTCTGTATTTCCTGGCAAGTCAGCCGAATCAGGTGTTCACCCGGGAGCAGCTGCTGAACCAGCTCTGGGGGTATGATTTCATGGGTGATACGCGGACGGTGGACGTTCACATCAAAAGGCTTCGTGAGAAGCTGGAGGGAGATTTCCCGTGGTCCATCGTAACGGTATGGCGCGTGGGATATAAATTTGAAGTTCGGTGATTCCGAGGGCATATTTACATAGAGGATAGATGACACATGCAGCATTCCATATTGGACCGAATCTATATAGCATTCCTTGCGATACTGATCGTGTCCTTTGGAGTGCTGATTGTTTTTACATCCTTCATGACACGAAGATCCCTGGTGGCGGAGAAGACGCAGACCCTGACAAATGAGGGGCGTCTGATCGCGTCCCAGACGGTAGTGAACTACGTGTCCGGGGATTATTCCAAGCCTGCTTTGGAGTATCTGTTCCAGTACTATTCCGCCGCTCTGGGAGCGGATGTATGGTATGTGGATGAGTACGGCCGCGTGGTAGCAACCTCCCGGGAGGTCAGGGGAAGTACGGAGACAGAGGATAATCCGGATGCACGTCGGGTTGGCAGCATTCCCAAGAATATATACCAGATCGATCCTGAATTCGATATCGATAAGGAGCATTCACAGACCGGAAATTTCTACGGGCTTTACAGCGGAGATATCATCGCGGTCAATATTCCCGTAAAGCTGGATCAACTGAATCTGTTCCGGGAAGTGGTGTCCCAGGAACAGAAGGGATCTTTGATCCTGCTGGCGTCGGTTTCCCAGATCAATGAGATGATGCGTAACATTTACAGCATCGTCCTGATCCCGTGTCTGGTTATCATTGTCATCGCTTTCGTATTCCTGGCCGTGGTATCCCGGAAGGTCCTGACGCCGGTGAAGAAGCTGTCGGTGGTTGCAAATGAATATTCCAAGGGCAATCTCGATGTCCGGACCGGGATCACGTCCAATGACGAGATCGGTCAGCTGGCGCAGTCCATGGAGTATATGGCGGATGAGCTGACAAAACTGGAGGATTACAGACGCGATTTCGTGTCCAATATTTCCCATGATTTCCGGTCGCCGCTTACGTCCATAAAGGGGTATATCGAAGCCATGAAGGACGGGACCATCCCGCCGGAGCGGCAGGCCCGTTATCTGGATATCGTATTAAATGAAACCCAGCGTCTGACCAAGCTTACGCAGGGACTTCTGGATCTGAATAATCTGGAAAGCTACGGACCGTATGTAAAGATGACGGCATTTGACATCATAGATGTGATCAATAAGACATTGAATACGTTTGAGATCAAATGCATCGAGAAGGGCGTGGCGATCTACCTGAACAACCATGCAAGTGAAACCATGGTTATGGCAGATAAGACCAAGATCCAGCAGGTGATCTACAATCTGATCGACAATGCACTGAAATTCACGCCGGAGGGGAAGCATATCTATGTGACAGTCACGGATAAGGAGAAGGACGATAAGCTCCATATCTCCATTCGGGACGAGGGCATGGGTATGGATGAGGAGACGCAGAAGAAGATCTTCATCCGGTTCTATAAAGGCGACACCTCCCGCGGTAAGGATAAAACGGGTTCCGGCATAGGGCTGGCCATTACGAAGGAGATCATCAAAGCGCATCATGAGGTGATCACCGTGACCAGTAAGGTGGACGAAGGAACCGAGTTTGTATTTACACTTAGCAAAGCCGGTTCGTTAGCCGGAAAGTAAAGGTTAGAAAGCGAGAACTGTATGAGGTACATCAGAGAATTACATGAGGGGGAGAATATTTCCGGCATCTATTTCTGCAAGACGAAGACTGTTGCGAAGACGAAGGCGGAAAAGACCTATTACAGTCTGGTCCTGCAGGATAAGACCGGAACCATCGATGCAAAGGTGTGGAATCTGTCCAACGGCATCGAGCATTTTGAGGCGCTGGATTATATCCACGTCGATGCGCAGGTTACCAGCTTCAATAATGTATTGCAGATGAACGTTTCCCGTATCCGCAAGGCACGGGAGGGAGAGTACGTGGTGGCGGAATATATGCCCTGTTCCCCTTATAACGCGGACGAGATGTACGATGCACTTCTGGGACTGGTTACGGATACGCAGAATCCGTATCTGCATGCACTGCTTTCCTCCTTTTTTATCGAAGACGAGGATTTTGTGAAAGCCTTTAAGGCACACAGTGCGGCGAAAATGGTTCACCACGGATTCATCGGCGGGCTTTTACATCACAGCCTTTTTGTGGGAAGAACCTGCGAGTTCCTGGCAAAGCAGTATCCGGTTCTGGACCGGGATCTGCTGATCACAGCGGCTTTGCTCCATGATGTGGGAAAGCTTCGGGAGATATCTTCTTTCCCGGAAAATGATTACACGGACGAGGGGCAGCTTCTCGGTCATATCGTGATCGGTGCCATGTGGATCGGCGAAAAATGTGATGCCATCGAAGGGTTCCCGAAGAAACTGAAAGACGAGCTGCTGCACTGTATTCTGGCGCATCACGGTGAGCTGGAATTCGGTTCTCCGAAGAAACCGGCACTGATCGAAGCGGTGGCGCTTTCCTTTGCGGATAATATGGATGCAAAGATCGAAACATTTACGGAGCTTCTGCAGGCGAATCCGAACAACCATGACTGGCTGGGCTTTAACCGGCTGCTGGATTCCAACGTAAGGCGGACAGAAGCGAAGAAAGACTGACACGGATAACTGTTGACAGTATCCTGTCATATGGGAAGTTGAAAAAAGTGACAGTCAGACAGAAAAACGCGCGGAGCTCCGCGCGTTTTTTTCCGGATCAGGCTTTCAGTTTCAGGGCACGGTAGCGGTTCACCATAGCCCAAAGCTCCTGACGGCGGACCATGGCGAGATTGCAGGGGGTGGATGGGATTTGATCGAAGCCGCCCTCCCTAAGCTTCCGATACAGCGCCTCCACACATTCTGTCAGAAGCGCTTTTCCGTTGAAATAGTCTTCTTCCAGAGAGCGGAGTAAAAGACCAAGGAGGTTGGTCTGCTCATGATCTACGATCTGCTCCACAAAGCGAAGCTCCACGGATTCATGGTTTAAGGATACACTGTCTGTTCCGGAGCCGCGGACCTTGACCTTTCTGCTGTCCAGGATATCCCGGTTTGGGAGCGGGATCCGGCTGTCACGGAAAGAAAGCTCCCCGGAGGAGGCTTTTGCAACAAAGGAAGCGCTTTGGTCCCCTTCCGCCGCTCCGGCTTTTTCCGCGGCTGCTTTTGCGATCGTCGTTACGTCAATGGGTCGATAATCCTTCATTTGCAGGATACGATCCGCTACATGGAAGAATGCGCCGGAGCTTCCTGCAACCAGGATCGTAGATATGCCCTTCTGTTCGAAAAGCCCGCGCATACGGCTGTAGAAGGGGATAATGGGCTCCTGCTCCGGGTGGATCACGGACTGCATCAGGGCATCCCGTACCATGAAATTCGTAGCGGTGGTATCCTCATCGATGAGCAGCGTCCGGCTGCCGGACAGGATCGCTTCCACGGTATTTGCGGCCTGGGAGGTGCTTCCGCTGGCGTCCTCGGTGGAGAAGCACGCAGTATCCTTACCATTTGGGAGATCCCGGATAAAGGCACTGATGTCCAGTTTTTTTACACTTCTTCCGTCCTCGGATCGGACCTTCATGGCGGTATCTTCCGTGATGACATATTCCCGCCCGTCTCCCGGAATATGATTGTAGATTCCGCGTTCTATGGCTGAAAGAAGCGTGGATTTTCCATGGTACCCCCCACCGACGATGAGCGTGATCCCGGGATGGATTCCAAGGCCGGTGATGGTCCGGCCTTTCGGCAGTGTCAGAGTGACGCGGTCTTCCGCAGGACTTGTAAATGCAATGGCATCTTTCATGGGGGTATCATCCACGCCGCTTTTCCGGGGCAGGATGGATCCGTCTGCTATGAAAGCAACCAGACCGCTCTTTGCCAGCTGTTCCCGGATGGCTTTTTGATCATCGGCCAAAGAGATCCATCGGGACACTTCCTCCGCAGGGATGGAACGGCTGAAGAGACTGTGCTTTACGGCAGCCGGGACATATTCCATAAGCATGGCCATGAGTTCCATAGCAAGCGTTGTTCTTCCGGCAGCGGGAAAACCTGCGGAAAACCGGACGGTCATGGTACCTGCTGCCGGGTCTATGGAAAGAGCGGAGCGGGAAAGCACTTCCTGTCCACAGGCACTGACAGAGAGAGTTCCGCTCTTCCCGGATCCTTTTGCTTTGTGAGAGTATTTCCCCAGCTCCCGGTGAAACCCACGCAGAAGCAGATCCTGAAGCATGATCCGCCGATGGGGCGTATCATAGTATTCCTTCGGAAATCCGTGGCGCGCGGCATCGATCCGGATGCTGAGGGAGGACGGCGCAGCAAAAGGGTCGCCCTGAACATGGTCGATGGACAAGGTATAAAGCGGAAAGGTATAACGTCCACGCAGGGCTTTATAGGCCGGGTATGGACGGTGATCCGACTGACGAAGTAAACGCTCGAGATTTTGCATGATAAAGGCTCCTTACCGGTTAAATGCGTAGTGACCGTGCTGATCTTTTTTTTGCGGCACGATACTGATTCGAAGATACCAAATGAATCGGGAAATGACAAGGAAAAGTTGCTTAGAACAAAGGCGTTGCGAACCGGGAACAGAATGTGTATAATGGTGAAAGATTATGCAGAAAAGGAAAAACTGCATACAAACAGAACAAGAAAGGAATGATGATCATGGGTAGATATTTCGGTACTGACGGCTTTCGGGGGGAAGCAAACTGCAGTCTGACAGCGGATCATGCATATAAGATCGGCCGTTTTCTTGGCTGGTACTACGGAGAACTGAAGCGTCAGAACGGGATCGATGAGATGCCGAAGGTAGTGATAGGAAAAGATACACGGCGTTCCAGTTATATGTTTGAATATGCACTGGTGGGCGGACTTGTGGCTTCCGGTGCGGATGCGTATCTTCTTCATGTTACCACGACTCCTTCGGTGGCTTATGTGACCCGGATGGATGGCTTCGACTGCGGCATCATGATCTCTGCAAGCCATAATCCGTATTACGATAACGGGATCAAACTGCTGAACGGTTCCGGGGAGAAGATGGAGGAATCTACCATCGCTCTGGTGGAGGATTTCCTGGACGGTTCGGTGCATCTTTTTGACCGTGACTGGACCGATCTTCCGCTGGCAAAGCGTGAGAAGATCGGCTGTACCGTGGACTATGTGGCAGGACGAAACCGTTACGTGGGATATCTGATCTCTCTGGGACAGTATTCCTTCAAGGATAAAAGGATCGCTCTGGACTGTGCCAACGGAGCTGCATGGAATATCGCAAAGGCAGTATTTGACGCTCTTGGAGCAAAGACCTATCTTCTGAATGCGGAGCCCAACGGTACCAATATCAACCGTGATGCAGGCTCCACCCATATCGAGGGCCTTCAGAAATATGTGCTGGCAAATCATATGGATGCCGGTTTTGCGTATGATGGGGATGCGGACCGCTGTCTGGCGGTAGATGATAAGGGTGAGGTTATCACCGGAGATCATATCCTGTATATGTGCGGCGTTTACCTGAAGGAACGCGGAGATCTTCTGAACAATACCGTGGTCACTACGGTAATGTCGAATTTCGGCCTGTACAAGGCATTTGACAAGGTTGGGATCGACTATGCCAAGACGGATGTGGGTGACAAATATGTGTATGAATATATGTCACAGAACGGCTGCCGGATCGGCGGAGAGCAGTCCGGGCATATCATTTTCTCAAAATATGCCACAACGGGTGATGGAATCCTTACATCGCTGAAGATCATGGAAGTCATGATGGCTAAGAAGCAGAAGCTGTCCGAGCTGGTGGCACCGCTGAAGATCTATCCGCAGGTGCTGGAAAATGTCCGTGTGCGCGATAAGAAGGAAGCGCAGAGTGATCCGGATGTGCAGGCTAAGGTGGAAGAGGTTAAGACGGCATTGGGTGACACCGGCCGGATCCTTGTACGCGAGTCCGGAACCGAGCCGGTAGTGCGTGTCATGGTGGAAGCACCTTCCGAAGATGTCTGCCGCGAGCACGTGGAGGCAGTTGTGGATGTGATCAGGAGCAAGGGATATATTGTAGAAGCGTAGGGGTATATCCAGGGAGCGAAATATATCGCACATCTCCGGATGACCGGTACAACGCCTGTGGCAGGAATACCGTGAATAAAGCAAAAAGAAAGATTCCTCGTTTTCGAAGAATCTTTCTTTTTTTGTGCCATAGTCCGTATGCGTAAAGCCGGAACTATGAGAGATGGCAAAATGCCTTTTGCCCGGCATCATTCTTTTATTGTGAAGGTACCGGCACCGTCTGCGGAAGCATCGTGCTCTTACTGCGGAGGTACGCTGTACCATACTTCCTTGGAGTACGGATCATAGCCTCTGGCTGCGATCAGCTCGCCGACGGATACGATGGTGTAACCCTGAGCTGTCAGCTCCGGCAGCAGCCGGGCGATGGCAGGGATCGTGGTTGCGTGAATATCATGGAAGAGGATGATATCACCGTCCTCCACTTCGCTGAGTACCAGCGGTACGATCTGATCCGGATCCCGGGAATCCCAGTCAAGGGAGTCCACGCTCCAGTAGATCATGGGTTCTGCGACTTCTTCACGGACGGTATCATTTACCGCGCCATAAGGCGGACGAACAAAGAAGGGACGAACGCCGGTGATGGACTGGATCTGGTTTGCCGCGTCATCTACCTGCTGGTGGATGGTTTCAACCGAGCTCTTCTTCAGATTTGCATGATCCCAGGTGTGGTTTCCGATTTCATTTCCGCTGGCATATACACGCTGTACAACGTCCGGATAATAGCTTGCGTTGCAGCCCTGCATGAAGAAGGTTGCATGCGCTCCGTACTCTGCCAGGAGTGCCAGGATCTCATCCGTGTTGGACTTATGAGGACCGTCATCGAAGGTGAACGCGATCATCTTGCCGGTATCCGGAACGATGGGCAGATTTGCCTGCTGGGTCTGCTTCTCCGTGGTCTCGGTCTGCTTCTCCGTGGATTCGGTCTGGGAATCCGAAGCAGTGTCCGTGGTGTCTGTCATGTCTGTGGCTTCGGTCTGAGAGTCCGAAGCAGTGTCAGTCGCAGCGGTGGTAATGATCACGGTTGCATTTGACTTGGGCTCAAGAAGATCGGTAAAATCGTCGTCCGACATTTCCATATTAGATGCGGTAAGCGTGTTCCTGTCGATCAGGTAATCTTTCAGTGTGTTGTAGGTACAGGTGGAGGTCTCCAGACCGTTGTAGAACTCGATGCTTGTATGGTTCAGAAGATAATTGTCGGTGTAGATATTCTCGATCCGTGTCTTATAGCCGTCCTTGAAGATGTCCTCCAGCCGTACCGGCTGTTTCTTCTGGATATCGTAGTTGTAAACGTGGATCATTTTCGTGTAATGCTCGGAGGATACCGGTTTGGTCATGGAGGTCAGACGTACGCTGACGATGTTATCGGTAACCTGATAAGTGTCGATGGCATTTATATAAACGCCTTTCTCCGCAGGCTTCACCTTGTCGAGCTTTGAGCTGTCATTGATCAGCGTTTCTGCTTCCGTCTCCACCTGAGCATTGATCTCCTTGTCAATGAACTCATTTTGAGAGGTGAGCAGATTCTTGTAAACAGCGTATTTCTCTTCGTTCAGCTCCAGCTGCTTTACCTCTCCGAATTCCGAAGAAACGGCGGTAAGATCCGGTACAGCCACGTCCTTATTGCTTTTGGTAATGACAAAATCTACGATCAGGTAGACACCTACAGCGAGCAGGATCAAAATCAGTACTTTTATCAGATTCTTCATAATGCTCCTTTTTGTTCATATTTCTGTTATTCTGAGTTCACTCGTTTGTTATGATGCCGGGATCAAAAGGTATTATGCCACCGGCAAATGATACGCAGCACGCACACTTCGTGGATCGCGGGCTGCTGAAACACTCACAGCTCCTGCCATTTTGCTTTGCAAAATGACCACGCCATTCTTGTTTTGAGGGTTAGTTCAGGTCTCATGGGACTGCGCAAGCGCATCCCATGGATCTTTTAACCCTATATATTATAGAAACTTGAATTGAGAAATGCAAGGCAAAAATCGAGATAATCCTGTGGAAAAGGGGGTGTATAACGTAAGTTTCCCTTGACAAACGGAGAGAATCCCGATATAAAAGATAACGTGCGCCTGAGTCCTGAATGACGCAAATTTCGGATTCATGAGGTTAAAAATCTGATGGTGGGCGCTATGCCGATACAGACAGGTGTCGGTGGGTACTACCTGTTAGCTGGAGGAATAAAGATGAATAAGGCAGAATTTGTAAATGCATTTGCAGAGAAGACAGGCATGAAGAAGACGGATGCGGAGAAAGCGCTTCGCGGATTTACCGAGCTTGTGGCGGAAACGTTGAAAAAGGGCGAGAAGATCTCTCTTGTGGGTTTCGGAACCTTTGAAGTTACAGAGAGAGAAGCAAGAGAGGGAAGAAATCCGAAGACCGGAAAAACCATGCAGATCCAGGCATCCCGGGTTCCGAAGTTCAAAGCGGGACGTGCGCTGAAGGACGCTGTAAATGAGTGATCGATGAAGCAATCTCGGAGGTGATCTGAATGAGACTGGATAAGTACCTGAAGGTGTCCCGTCTGATCAAGCGGCGGACCGTTGCAAATGAAGCCTGTGATGCCGGCCGGGTATCCGTGAACGGAAAGGTTGCCCGGGCATCTTATGATATAAAGGTTGGAGATGTGATCGAGATCGCATTTGGCAATAAAACCGTGAAGGCTGAGGTCACCAGGGTTACGGAGGTTGTCCGGAAGGAAGAAGCTGAGGAAATGTTTAAGATCCTTCCATAAGATTCGCACGCAGAATTCGGACTTTATCCATATTTTATCTTGCATATTTTACGAAAATGTGTCAAAATGAAATGTGACTCTGTATGAGGAACAGCCCATAGGGGCGGGGGGTATGCTCTGTATCGGGAAGGAGGCGTGAGACAATATGGCAAGGGTGTCAAACATCGAGTCAATTGAATCGAAAGCAGGCGGTTCACGTGTCCGTGCCCGTGGTTCCCGGAGGAGAACCGGCAGGAATCCGAGGAAGGGTATCCTTCTGATCCTGTTGGTGGTTGCAGTTCTGGCAACGTGCGTTACCATCCGGACGCTGAACCTGAAAGAAAAGAGTGAAGATCTTGCTGTGACGGAGCGTCAGCTTGAAACTCAGATCAAAGAGGAAGAGCGGAAAGCAGAAGAGCTGAAGAATCAGGAAAATTTCATGCAGACCAATCGGTATGTCGAGGATGAGGCAAAGAGAAAGCTGGGGCTGGTTTATCCGGATGAGATCGTGATCCGGCCGGCGGATGAAAAATAGAAAAGAGCAGTGCCTGAGGGCACTGCTCTTTCTTTAAGTTTCTTTAAGTTTTTTTAGAGGAAAAAAGATGGAGAAGCTAGTTCTGGATTATATCAGGAAACATCATATGATCCCTTCCGGAAGTCTTGGCATCTTAGCGGTATCAGGTGGAGCGGACTCCATGTGCCTGATGCATATCCTGCACCGGCTGTCGGAAACTCTGAACATCAGGATTGTGGTGTGTCACGTGATCCATGGGATCCGCGGTGAAGAGGCGGAAGAGGACGCTGCATTTGTAAAGGAAGCTGCCGAAGGTCTGGGACTGGAATGCAGGATCTTTCGGCGGGATGTTCCGGCACTGGCGCGGGAAACCGGACTTGGTCTGGAAGAAGCCGGACGGATGGCCCGGTATGAATGCTTCGATGGGCTGTGTAACGAGCTGGGAGCGGCATGGATCGCCCTTGCCCATCAGCAGGATGATCAGGCGGAAACCATCCTGTTCCATATGCTTCGAGGAACGGGGATCCGGGGTCTTCGGGGAATGCGTCCGGTTCAGGGAAACAGAATCCGGCCGCTGCTTCCTTTCTCCCGAACAAAGATCGAGGCCTGGATGCGTGAGCAGGGACTGGGTTGGAGAACGGATTCCACCAATCTGGAATCGGAGTACAGCCGCAACCGCCTCAGAAATGTGATCATGCCGGAGCTTTGCAGGATCAATTCGAGTGCAAAGGAACATTTACTTCTGCTTGCGAAAGAAGCGGAAGAATTGTATGATATACAGAAGACTATGGCGGACCGGCTGAGGGAACGGTATGTGCGTGGTTCCGAAACGGAAAGCCTGTTCACCGCCGATTCTTTGGATGTGACCTATGAACCGGCGTTCCGGGAACTGATCCTGCAGGAGACAGAACGTCTGGCAGGGCAAAGGAAGGACCTGTCACGGAAACATGTCACTGCCGTACAGGCGCTCTTTTCTGCCGAGACCGGAAAAAGAACCGATCTCCCTTACGGATTGGAGGCGGTGCGGACCTATTCCGGCGTGCTTCTGCGGCACAGGGGTCGAACCGAAAGACCGAAGGTGACACTCAGTGTCAGCAGACGTCCTTATCAACCGGGGGAGACGATCCCGTCCGATGGGAACCGAAAGATGATCGACGCGGGCACGGTAAAGGGAACCCCTTTTCTTCGGACTCCCGAAGAGGGAGACCGGATCGTGATCAGTCAGGATGGCGGGACAAAATCCCTGAACCGTTTTTTTACGGATCGGAAGATCCCGAGAGAACTGCGCGGGTCCTGGCCTGTGGTGGCGGATGAGGAGAAGATCCTCTGGGTTGTGGGACTTCGCCTTGCGGAGTGCTGCAAGGTAACGGAGAATACGGAGGAAGTCTACCTGCTGCAGGCGGAGGGTGAGATATCTTCGGACCCGGATTTTTAACCATGTAAATGAATTATTATGAAGCTGTTGACGGTCAGACGGACTGCTCAGGGAAGTGAGGGGCTTTATGGAAGTAAATATCGAAACATTGATCGATCAGGAAACCCTTGAAAACCGGATCAGGGAAATGGCAGAAGAATTGGATCGTATTTACGAAGGAAAGGAACTTCGTGTGATCGGAATCCTCAAAGGAAGCGTTTATTTCCTTTGTGAACTGACGAAACGGATGAAAATTCCGGTAACGCTGGATTTCATCTCGGTATCCAGTTACGGAAATGGACTTGCCTCCACGGGCGCGATCCATTTTAATAAAGATCTGGATGACCCCATAGAAGGTCAGGAAGTCATAGTGGCAGAGGATATCATGGATACAGGACGGACGCTCAGCTATCTGGTTGAGGTGTTAAAGGCCCGGAATCCCGCAAGCCTTCGGGTGATCACCTTGTTGGATAAGCCCTCTCGTCGTGTGACGAAGATCGACCCATGGATGTCCGGCTTTACAATTCCGGACAGATTCGTAGTGGGATACGGATTGGATTATGCACAGCAATACCGGAATCTTCCTTATATCGGAGTGATCGAGTAGGATCGGGCGGAATCGGACAGGAAGGATCCGGTCGGATACGAATCTGATTCAAATAGAAAGGGACAACACATGAAAAACAGACCAAGGATCGGAGGGATCTTTATCTATATTCTGCTGCTCTTGCTTCTGCTGGGGATCGCGAATACGCTTTTTAACCGCAGAGGAAATGTACGCACGGATTATACGAATGATACTCTGAAGCGGGAACTCAACGACCCGGGGATTGTTCGGGTTGAGGTCAATCAAAATGCCGAAGTACCGACGGGAACCGTCTACGTCATCCGGACCAACGGAGATATCGTGTATTATACGCCGGATGTTAAAGAAACCATCAAGGTCCTGCAGGACGCAAAGATGGAGGTCCCCTTCACGGTCAGCGATGTGGAACGCCCGTCCATATGGATGAAGATGATGCCATACATTTTCGGTGTGATCCTGGCACTCGTCTTAGTGTTCTTCATGATGGCACAGAATGCGGGCGCCGGCGGCGGAGGCGGCACAAATGCCAAGCTGATGAATTTCGGCAAGAGCCGCGCCAAGAAGGACGTGAAAACCGGCATCACTTTCAATGACGTGGCCGGTCTGGTGGAAGAGAAAGAGGAATTGGCAGAGGTCGTGGATTTCCTGAAGGATCCGGAGAAATACACGAAGATGGGTGCCAGGATCCCCAAGGGTATCCTCCTTGTAGGCCCTCCGGGAACCGGTAAGACCCTGCTGGCAAAGGCGATCGCAGGAGAGGCGGATGTTCCGTTCTTCTCGATCTCAGGATCGGATTTCGTGGAAATGTTTGTGGGTGTCGGTGCCTCCCGCGTCCGTGATCTTTTTGCGGATGCAAAGATCAATGCACCCTGTATGGTATTTATCGATGAGATCGATGCGGTAGCCCGGAGACGTGGCGCCGGTCTTGGCGGCGGACATGACGAGCGTGAGCAGACCCTGAACCAGCTTCTGGTGGAGATGGACGGTTTCGGGACCAACGAAGGCATCATCGTCATGGCGGCCACAAACCGCGTGGATATCCTGGATCCTGCTATCCTGCGGCCGGGACGTTTTGACCGGAAGTGTGCCGTGGGGAAACCGGATGTGAAGGGGCGTGAGGAGATCCTCCATGTTCATACCAGGAACAAGCCCATCGGAGATGACGTGGATCTGCACCAGATCGCGCGTACAACGGCAGGTTTCTCCGGAGCGGATCTGGAGAACCTGATGAATGAAGCGGCCATCAATGCAACCCGCAAGGATCGGAAGTTTATTCGTAAGGAAGATGTGGATCGTGCATTTGTAAAAGTTGGTATCGGTACGGAGAAGAAATCCCGTCTGGTTCCGGAGAAGGAGCGTCGGATCACGGCATATCACGAGGCCGGACATGCCATCCTCTTCCATGTGCTGTCGGAAATGGGACCGGTTTACACGGTATCCATCATTCCTACCGGTATGGGAGCGGCTGGTTACACCATGCCTCTGCCGGAGAACGACAATGTCTTTAACACAAAAGAGAAGATGCTGCAGGAGATCCAGGTGGACTTCGGTGGACGGATCGCGGAAGAGCTGATCTTCGGCGATGTGACTACCGGCGCGTCCCAGGATATCCGTCAGGCTTCCAAGACCGCGCGTGATATGGTGATTCGCTACGGTTTTTCAGAAAAGGTCGGAATGATCAATTATGAGACCGCGGAGGATGATCAGGTCTTTGTGGGCCGTGATATCGGCCATGAGGCACATTACAGTGAGGCGGTCAAGTCCATGATCGATTCAGAGGTGAAGCGGATCATCGACGAATGCTATGCCAAGGCCCGGAATATCATTGAGGAGAACATGGATGTTCTGCATAAAACCGCTGATCTGCTGCTGGAAAAGGAGAAGATTACCGGGGAGGAATTTACGGCTCTTTTCGATGCGGCTCAGTGATCAATAAAAAGTTTTTCCGTGAAAATAGCATAGAAAATACGGGTATTGTTTACATAAGTTACAGGTTTGTTGTGAAGAGTGTATAAAACAAGCTCGGGAAATGAGTCATATTGTCCAAAAACCGACAAAGTGCCCAAAATGCGTTGGCACATTTACTAAAAAAAATTTGAAAAAAAATTCATCTTTGGGCACACTTCAAAACGGTTTTGCGTATAATAATACTTGTAACCCCCAATACATTATAGTTTTTTGCTACACCCCATAAGTAACAAAATACCTTCTCCAAGATGGGCAGTCACGAAAGTGGCTGTCCATCTTCCTTTCTATTGCGTTAAGATTTGCAAAAAGCAGGGGAGGCAGCTGTATTTGCTCTTTCACGGTACAAAAGACTTCCCAATACTGAATTTAGTTGTTGACAAATAAACCTTCCTTGGTTATATTCTATTTAGATTATTTTCAAATTAGAAATCTGTCTAAATGCATGGAGTTAACCAAGGAGGTTTTTTGTATGGATACGCTGAAAGACTGGCTGCCGTTTTTGATCCCGCTCATTATCGTGGAGCTGATCCTGTTTATAGTGACCATCCGCCACATTTTGAAGCATGATCACTATAAGCGCGGAAACCGCACCCTGTGGCTGGTCATTGCCATTGTGGGCATGGAGTTCATCGGGCCGATCCTTTATTTTACTCTGGGGAAGGCAGATGACGAGTAGCCGCAGGAAGACCACGAAGCGCGATCAGGGAGACGAACATGGAAATCCTAACAATCAATAACATAAAAAAACGCTTCGGCGAAAAGGAAGTCCTGAAGGGCGTCAGCTTCTCCGTGGGCGAGGGGAGTATCTTCGGATTTATCGGAAGAAATGGGGCCGGCAAGACCACGACAATGAAGACCATACTGGGTCTGCTCTCCCCGGACAGCGGAACCATCCTGGTCTGTGGGGAGCCGGTCACCTATGGAGAGACGGCCACCAACCGGTTTGTGGGATATCTTCCTGATGTACCGGAATTTTATCCCTATATGCGCGCGAAGGAATACCTGCAGCTCTGTGGTGAGATCACGGGACTTACCGGGAAGGAATTGAAAAGTCGCATCGATGAACTGCTGTCCCTGGTTGGACTGGCGAAGGAGAAGGGTAAGATCGGGGGATATTCCCGGGGGATGAGGCAGCGGCTGGGAATCGCCCAGGCACTCATCGGACGTCCGCGGCTGCTGATCTGTGATGAACCAACATCCGCCCTGGATCCGCTGGGACGACATGAGATCCTGGACATACTTCTGGCTGCAAGAGAACAGACATCGGTGCTCTTCTCCACCCATATCCTTTCGGATGTGGAGCGGATTTCGGATCATGTGGCGCTTCTGGAGGGCGGAGAGGTGAAGGTCTCCGGTGCCACCCGGGAGCTGAAGAACCTGCGGTCAGAAACCGGAGCAAGACTGGTGCTGAGGGATGCGGCGGATGAAGGGAAGGTACGGAACGCATTTCCGAAGTTTTTTGAATCTGCGGCGGGTACTGATGCCAGGGAAAAAGGTGGAACGAAAAACGAGGGAGATGAAAAGTCTTTCGGAGGAGATGCCGGAAAGGACCTCACTGCCGAACAAAGAGGAACCATCGATTTTCCGGAACTGTCCCTGGAAGAGGAAGGAAAGCTTCTTGCATTTCTTGCGTCAGAGCATATCGGCGTGACAAGGTTCGAGCGGAAGGAAGCAGATCTGGAGGATCTGTTCCTCCATGCAATCTCGGAGTGAGGGATTTCGAGACTGACCATTCGGATAATGCGAGGGGATCACGGTTGATAAGATTCATGGATGAGAAGATTCATGGGCGAGAGTATTCCCGGGATGATGGAACCAGGGGATGAGCAGATTCATTGGATGAGGGTTTATGGGATAATAATTCATGGAACGAAGCGATTCGTGGGACGAAGATTTTCGGTATAAGAGGATTTACAGGATGAGAGGATTTGGTGTATTTTGTAAGAAGGAAATAACAGAGCTGTACCGGACGTATCGTGTCTTTCTGCTGGGTGCGGTGGCGCTGATCTTCGGGATCCTGAGTCCGCTGATTGCGAAGCTTACTCCATGGCTGATGGCGCAGTATGCAGACAGCTTCCGGGAGCAGGGGATTATCGTGGGAGAGGTGATTGTTACCGCGAAGGATTCCTGGGTGCAGTTCGACAAGAATTTCCTGATCGTGCTGATCGTTGGAATTGCGATCTTCAGTGGAAGCTATGTAAATGAATATGCGAAGGGAACACTGATCCCGCTGGTCACCAAGGGACTCACCAGAACGAGTATGGTTCTGTCCAAGCTGCTGACACAGCTGCTGGCATGGACGGTATATTTCGCGGTGACTTTTGGTATCACCTGGGGATATACGGCGTACTTCTGGGATACTTCTGCGATAAAGCATACTCTTTGGATGGCGTTCTTCTTCTGGCTGATGGGCGTCTTCCTGCTGACGGTGCTGGCTTTTTTTTCATCCTTTATGAATTCGTCCATCCAGGTGCTTCTGAGTGTCGGCGGGGTTTATGTACTGCTTACCACACTTGGAATGATCAAACCCTTGGAGTCACTGCTTCCCACATATCTTATGGGCAGCGCGGCCCTGCTTACGGGAGAGAAGCTGCCCGGAGATTATGCTGCGGCAGCGGGTGTTGCAGGTGCGGTTTCGGTCGTGTTGGTTTTACTGGCGGTAGTGCTCACACGGAGGAGGAAGCTCTGACCGTTATAAATTTGCGGCGAAGAACCCACAGGCTTGCCCGTGGGAGCAGTCAGCGGATGGACATTTTTACCCTGTCATCATATAAAAAAGGAGAGATACCATGGGATTTCCGGAAACCTTTAAGGCTCTGTCGGATCCGGTCCGGCGGGAGATACTCACAATGCTGCGGGATGGGCGGATGTCCGCCGGAGAGATCGCATCGAAGTTTGATATGACGGCGGCCACGGTCTCATATCATTTGAAGCAGCTGAAGCAGGCAGACCTGATCTATGAGACCAAGGAGAAGAACTTCATTTACTATACGCTGAACACCTCCGTATTTGAGGAGATCATGATGTGGTTCTCCCAGTTCGCCGGTAAAAAAAAGGGGGCGGAGAAGCATGAAGAGAGTACGACTGACTAAGGTGGATCTGCTCTCCATCGGACTCTGCCTGGTGGCGATTCTTCCGGGACTTATGGTGTATGACCGGCTGCCGGAGGAGATAGTGACGCATTTTGGATTGGACGGGACCCCGGACGGGTATTCTTCCCGTCTTTTTGCCGTGATCGGCCTGCCGTTGGTGGTTGCTTTGGTGCAGATCGTATACTGCATCACCACCAACCTTTTTCGAAAGAATAAGGAAATGAACCGGGCCGAGAAGGTGATCCGATTTCTTTCCCCTACGATGCTGTACGCGATTCAGATTTTTCTGCTCATGTACGCCATGGGGAAGGCCGCAAATATACTTACGTTTATCGGTGTTATTGAAACGGTTATGTGCCTGGTGCTGGGCAATTACCTGCCGAAGGTGCGAAGAACTACATTTTTCGGGATCCGAACACCCCACACACTGGCAAATGAAGAGGTGTGGGACAGGACCCATCGGTTCGCCGGGGTGCTGTATATCATCGCAGGTATCATCTGTATGTTCATGACTGTGACGGGCATGCATCTGGTGCTGCTGCTGACACTTCTGTTAGTGACCATTGGGATACCCTTCATTTACTCGGAGATCCTTTACCGAAGGGTGAAAGACAGAGATCAAGAGAAAAGCTCCATATAAGAACAAAGCGCCCGCATTGCGGACGCTTCGTTTTTTACTCCGAAACTATTCCATGGTCAGCGTACGCGATCTGGAGATCAGCTGAAAATCGTTGTAATAGGTAATGCTGACAACCCGGTTTGAATTTTGGTTTACGGTAAGGACCAGACAGTCATTTCGCCTGGTATTGTAGTAGTAATGGGAGTCGGAGGCTCCTCCGTAGAGGTCGGTCACCTCCCGCATGGTTCCTTCGTAACTGTATACCATATCGTTTACGGCAGAAATCTCGGGCTGGTTGATGGCGACGCCGTACATCTGATATTCCCGTCCGGTCGTATTGTAGCCGGTCAGTTTTCCGTCGATGTAGATCAGGTTCAGCTCCCCGTCGGACCGGACATATTCCTGTTCAAGGGAGCCCTTGGAAATGGCTCTGCTGAGCTCCGGAGAATCCTGAAAGGATGTATTCAGTTGGGCACTGATGGATTTCTCGTCCATTGTCAGGTATGTGGATATGTCGCGTCCGCCGAAATGGAGAAAATACTGAAGTCCGGCATATACGCCGAAGCCGAGAGCCACCAGCAGGATCATGGCGATGAAGCGGCCGGCCAGAGTGATCATGAGCTCCATGGAGTGGCTCTTCGCTGTAAGGTAATTCCGGATCTTTCGTGTGGGAACGGCGATCATGATACAGAGATAGGCATAGATCGCAAGGGCGATGATGGAATCTCCGTCGGTTATGATCATTTGGAGAGAGGCTGCCACGACGAAGAAGGAAAGAAGGGTATAACGTACCAGGTTCAGGACCAGGTTCGTGAACCCCTCCCGTACATTTTTCTGATCCAAATGCCGTTTCAGGAGCGTGAAGAAACCATTTTGCACGGCGTTGAATGAAATGAATGCGATCAGCGCCACCAGAAGCTTGATCCCATAGTCGTAGATCGTGACGGTCTTCCCGTGGAGCCAGAGGATCATGTCCCGGATGTTGGAAGCCTTGCCATAGGTGAGTTCTGTAATGCAGCTGCGAAGAAAGATCAGGATTGAAACGATCAGAATGATATAACGGATCATGGTGAAGATAAAACGGACCGTGTTCCGATTGGCTTCATTTCCGTTGGATCTTCGGTGAAGCATCGAAAAAAAGGCTTCGATGGCCCAGAGTACCCCCATAGAGACTGCAAGCACTATGATAATGTGGAGCAGTGCATCAGTCAGGGGAGTTCGCTGATCCTGAATCGATTTCCATATCACGTCGCCGATATCAAATAGTCTGTGCCCCATGATCCGCAGGATTCCTTTCTGATCGTGTCTTCCTGAGGCTGTCGGCGGATGGAACTTTTCATCAAAGATCCTTCGCTCTGCTCAAAATGACACGGAAGGTTTATTATCAGCCGGGGCAAAATACCTTTTGACCCCAGCATCATCATTATATCATAGTGTGACAGAAAATGAAAAGTTGAGAGGAGTCTGTTTTTTTGTGGTAAAGAAGAGGGGGAGGTGATAAAATAATGATGGGGCTGGGAGGCCGGGCACCTGCGCGGTCGATCATGCCACGACTTGAAAGTGCCAAATGTGTTATAAATGAGTACGCGAAATCTGTATGACGAGAAGGAGATATTTATGATTTCATTGGCTTGTTCGTTTGTAGTATTGATACTGGGTTACATTTTTTACGGACGTCTTACGGCGAAAATGATCGAACCCGATGACAGGATCACACCGGCATACGCAAGGGAAGACGGAGTGGATTTTGTCCCCATGAATACCTGGAAAGCGTACCTTGTTCAGCTGTTGAACATAGCGGGAACAGGACCGATCTTCGGTGCGCTTATGGGAGCCTGCTTTGGTCCCGTGGTCTTCCTGTGGATCGTGTTCGGCGCGATCCTGGGCGGAGGTGTTCACGATTTCATGAGCGGCATGATCTCCGAGCGGCATGACGGTGCTTCCATCGCAGAGCTTTCGGGAATCTACCTCGGAAATGTGGCAAAATGGATCATGCGTATTTTCACTGTATTGCTGCTGCTTCTGACCGGTACGGTTTTTGTGACCAGCCCGGCAGCGCTTCTGTCCATGCTGACGCCGGATTTCATGGATGCCGATGTATGGATCGTTATCATCCTGGCGTATTATGTTCTGGCGACACTTCTTCCCATTGATAAGATCATCGGGCGTCTGTATCCGGTTTTCGGTGCGGTTCTGATCCTGATGGCGGTCTGCATTCTGGGCGGAACTATCTTCGGAGGATATACCGTGCCGGAGATCAGTTTCACGAATCTTCATCCGGAAGGGCTTCCCGTATGGCCGTTTATGTTCGTTACGGTTGCCTGCGGAGCAATCTCCGGATTTCATGCGACCCAGTCGCCGCTGATCGCAAAATGCATTACCTCAGAGAAGGTCGGGCGAAAGGTGTTTTACGGAGCCATGCTTTCCGAGAGCGTGATCGCATTGGTATGGGCGGCCGGAGGAGTGGCATTTTACGGCGTGACCGGAGGCCTGTTCGAAGCCTTATCCCAGCATGGACAGTCCGGCGTTGTCTATGACATCGCTCATGGAATGCTCGGCCCTGCCGGCGGGATCCTGGCAATCGTCGGAGTGATTGCCTGCCCCATCACTTCCGGAGACACCGCTTTCCGGTCCGCAAGACTTACTCTGGCGGAGATGTTCCATCTGGATCAGAAGAGTCTTCGGAATCGTATGATCATAACATTGCCGCTCCTGGGACTCGGAGCACTGCTGACGAAGCTGGACTTCAATGTCCTCTGGAGATACTTCTCATGGAGCAATCAGACACTGGCCATGATCGCTTTGTGGATCGCAACGATCTATCTGCTCAAAACAAGGAAGCATAAGATCGCGTCTCTTATCACCGCACTCCCGGCTTCCTTCATGTCGGCCGTAAGCCTGACCTATATCCTTATGGCGAAGGAGGGCTTTGGCATAAACCAGGATACCGCATACCCCATCGGTATTATTTTTGCTCTTTTGAGTTTTATCGTTTATATGATACAGGAGTATAAGCTGCAGAAGGTGGCCGAACAGGAAACACAGGACATAAAGAAAGAATAAGGGAATGTAACGGAAAGCCGGCACCACGCATTCAGTGGGAATGCTCCTGCCTTCAGGGAATGTGCGGAGGCTGCGCCATGGTCATCAACCATATCCCGACCCTTGCGTCTGGGGCCAAGATGAATCGGAGGTAAAAGAAGCAAAACCCCAATGGCAGAATGGTTCCATTCGTGCCGGATTAGCGCCTTTCGTGCCAAATGCTCCCTTTTGTGCCATTTCGTGACAGCAAATGCCAGAGCTGTTGTATTTTACGGATCTGTGTGTAAAATAACCAATAGATACCGACGCAGAGGCCGCGGTATACAAAGGAAAAGGTGCAGAAGAAGGAGGAGAGAGCATGGGATTTTTTGACAAGTTTAAGGGTGGTTCAGACGGCACAGCCAAGGCAAAGGGATCAGGAGTTGGGTATGCCAGCGTAACAAATGTAAAGCAGTTTACAAATGAGGATCTGCTGGAGAAGCTTTCCGCGGTGCAGGTGTCCTTCGGGACTCCGATCATGGGCGATGTGGGTGGAACTCCATCGGTGGTGTATAAGAAGGTTACCGATGAGCATGATGTGTTTGTCCGTGTAAATAAGGACAAGATCATTATGGGAAAGGTCGGAACAGACGGTGTCAGCAGTGCATCCAGCGCCTTCAGCATGGGACTGGATATGATGTTCGGCGGGAAGAGTGAGAATACGGCAAAGGCTGACCGGGCGGTGGATGAGCTAATGAAGGTCGTTCAGAAGCTGGAATCCGGCGAGGAAGTGACTGTGACGGAAGCAGCGGCTCCTAAGAATACAGGAACCGGTGAAGAGGAAGCACTCTTCATGAAGCAGAAGCTCAGTATTTCCAATAAGTTCGACATTTTCGACCACAATGAAGAGACGGTATATCATGTGGACGGAGATTTGACCGGACTTAACTATTCCATTAAGCGGAATGGAGAAGAGGTATTAAAGATCAGGAAGAAGATGGTCGCGGTTTTGCCTTCATACACCATTGAGAAGGACAGGTCGGAGATCGGTAAGCTGAAAAAGAAGATGAAGTTTACGAATCCCGAGGTGAACGGAATCATCAACGGTAAGGAACTGGTGATCTCCGGCGATCTTCTGGGATATGATTTCGATATTCAGTTGGGTGGAGCGACCATCGGTCATGTTGATAAGGATATGGCTCACTGGACCGATTGCTTCCGTATCCGCATCTTTGATTCTTCGGCACGTGATATCATGGTCGCCATGGCGATTATCTGTGATAACGTAGTAGATCAGGATAATAAATAGATAATACTAAAAAGAACAGCTCCGGTTGGTGATATCAATCGGAGCTGTTCTTTTTTTGGTTCGCCCGTCGGTGGTGGGAGTCAGACCATTTTACCGGGAGTGCTGCTCACCGATCGGAGTAACCTTGGAATCATCCAGACCGACTCTTGTTGCAAAGATCCGGGTAGCTTCACTATCCTTGGCATGTCCGCCAACACGTTGTGCATTGGAAGCGCTTCCGCCCAGGTGCAGCTCGCTGGCTTCGTCGATGTAAACATCCAACTGATAGGTATTCCAGGTGGTTCTTGCCTTTACGGTCATATCGTTATGGAAGACGTATTCATTGATGGCGCTCCGGCGGATATAATCATGATCCGGTCCGGGAGGGAACCACAGATAACCACCTTCTTCACAGTCCTTGATACCTCTTTCGGTTTCGGGACTGACATAGACAAGACCTGCTTCGATGATTGCCATCGCACAGCTCGGATCTGAGCAGCGGATTTCTTCCTGATCTACATATACCCAGCCTCTCTTGAACATCTCGGATTCACCGGTTACGGGATCCGTGTACCAGACATCCCGACCCTGGAAGTCACTGGGGAACGGATGCACATTAATGGCATTCTTGATCATGCTGGCATTATGAACATCCATGGCCAGTCTGGCTTTTTCGATGTATTTGATGACTGCGAGGGTTACTGCAGCGGCAAGCATTGCAAGAATCGCAATGACGATGATCGCCTCAACCAAGGTAAAACCGGAATTACGGCGTTTCTTTTCACGTTGGCTCATCAGCCTGTTCATCAACTTTCTACGGATCATCTTTTCCCCTCCTTTAACAACCGGGACATTGCCCGCTGTCATAACTCACCTGTTTCAATCCCAAACCCTTAAGTGTCTGCAGTTTACCCCCTGCAGGACACGATCGCTATTGACATAACTCCGGCGATTTTTGATGCTTGCCGATCTTGTTTGCGTATTTACGATGCAAATTTGAACAAATTGAAGATTTTTACCGGATTTCCATGAAAATGGTTTACATATTGTTCATAATTGACCTGTTTTTACAGAAAAACCATATTCTATTTTCGCTCTGTTTTCGTTCTGTTTTCAAATTGTTCATTTTGTTCATATTTTGTTCACATTATATATCGGTTCCAACGGTTTTTCAAGAGAAATGTAGAGTGGTATACAGTGAAATGCATACAAATTTATTTGTGCATATTGTATATTACACGAAACTTTTCTTGTATATCTGTCATATTGATTAAAAAACTGATTATATATAGAAGAAATTGGTCAATAGTAACAAAGGATTGTTTGCTCAAATTGTGAACGAATCGTATTTTGAGGACAAAAAAAGGCGTGCAACTGATGATCACACGCCTTTCATTTTGGTTGTAAATGTCCGGATTAGTTCGCTGTATCGATCCGGAAAAGCTCTGCGTCGCATCTTGCCGGGTGTCCGCGGGATGTCACGGGTTGCGGTATAAATTGTACAGGGTTATCTTTTCTGTTCAGAGATCAGCTCTATAAAAGAATTCTTCGGGATCGGTTTCGAGAAGTAGAATCCCTGAAGATAGTCGATTTTCAGGCCTTCCAGCAGGTGGATCTGTGCTTCGGTCTCGACACCCTCCACCAGAATTTTCTTGTTCATTTTCTGGATCATGCGAATGGTGCTTTCCAGGATCACCATGCCAAGCTCGCTTTTCTCTGCATCCCAAAGCAGGCTTTTGTCGATCTTGATCACATCAAAATTCAGGGAGAAAATGTTGCTCACGTTGGAGTATCCGGTTCCGTAATCGTCCATGGAGAAGAGGAACCCTTCATTTCTCAGCCGCTGGATCACATGGCTCAGAGTGTCATAATCGCTGGCTGCGATGGATTCGGTGATCTCAAAGTTGATCAGATGTTTGTCTATCCCGTACTGTGCAACGATCCGATTGATGCGATCCACAAAGCCGGGACGCATGCACTGCAATACCGACAGGTTCACGTTGATGTTATCGATCCCGTATTTCTGGGGAACGCCGGTTTTCAGGAATCGGCAGACTTCTTCCAGTACAAATTCATCGATATCATCGATGAGTCCGTTCTGTTCCGCAATGGGAATGAATTCATCCGGATAGAGGTTCCCGAGGGTTTTGTCGTGCATCCGGATCAGAGCTTCCGCACCGTGCAGTTTTCGATCTATATGATAAGTGGGCTGATAGTAGACTTCGTAGCTGTTCTCGGAAAAGCCCCGGGAGATGGCGCCCTCGATGGATTGCCGGCGCATGATAAATTCCAGATCTTTCTCTTTAAAGATCCGGTTCTCCTTGGTATCCGGTACCGGGCTTTCAATCATGTAGGACAGCTCCGCGGTGGAACGAATCTGGGACGGAACGTCGGCAATGAGTATGGATGCATTCAGCTGGATGCTGTATTCACCGTAATCCCAGGTTCCGTCAAACCGGTCAAAGATACGCTCGGCAACCACTTCCGCCTCCGCATCGGAGTAGTCATACAGTGTGAGGACGAGGGTATCCTTCTCGGGCACGTAAATAAAGTATCTCGGAACCACGGATTTCAGAAAGCCGGAGAGAATGTCGGCAACGGTATTCGCTTCGCCGGCACCGACCAGTCGGTTCACCAGATCATAGTTGAGGATCCGGATCATGACGAGCTTCAGACTTCTTTCGTTCGTTATGCAGCCTCCGATATCCATGGAAAGGGCAGTCCGATTGTAGAATCCCATGCCGAAATCGATGCGGTCGTCTTCATTTTCCACAGACATCATGACACCGGTGAAACCTACCGCTTCCGCAAGGACCTCCACCTTCAGAGCCTTGTGCAGCAGCTGGATCAGAACGCCGATCACTACCATGACACAGAGAAAGATCAGCGCGGTTCTTCTTTTTTTCGATATGAAGTTCCAGGAGCGGATGATGACCGAAAAGGCAAGAATAAAATAGAACAACGCGGTAATGTAGATCACGGTTTCACCCCATTCACGGTGAAATGCCATGGTTTCGTCAAAGGTCCAGACGAAGCTTGTGATCGGGTTTGTGAGTGCCAGCATTTCCGTCACAAAGAAAGGCAGGGACAGAAGGAACACCCGTCGGTTGGTCAGCCTCGTTGAGGCAAGACTCACGTTTGAAACATAGTAAAAGAAGAGGGGGCAAAGTGCCGTATGTGTCGCAAAATACGCATATCTCGAAGCATTCAGGTAGGAGAGCGTCTGCTCCGAAGCAACCTCCTGACCGCAAACGGCAGAGACGATCCCGGTCAGGGAATTGACGATCAGAATGCAGAGAAGCGCAATAAAAAGGCGATTCTGCAGCTTGTCCGTCCGCCTCAGGATCAGAGTATATACCAGGTTGACTACGCAGATGAGTAACGATGAAATGGATACTCCCAGCGCAAATGAGTTATTGAACATAGGCTCTCCATGGAATCATTAATAATCGGGTTGTGTTATGACTCGAAAAACAAATGATATCTGTTAACATCATACCATAAATCAGCGTTTTATTCACCTGAAAATAAGTGAAACCGCATTGTGAAAATAGTATAATGGAATTCGTGAAGAGCCGTGCGGGTGTGGGAGAGGATTCGTGCGGGGATGAACCTGATTGGGAATAAGTGGTATATGAAAGAATATGTAAAAAGGTATTTGAATAAAATTCTGTATGGTTTTCTGGTGCTGTCCGGGCTTGCAGTTCTCGGAGCCGGATGCACGTACGGGGGAACCGCAGGGGAAACCGAAGCGGTGTCAGCTTTGACAGAAGCGGAAGCGGGAGCTTTGACAGAAGCGGATACGGCAGCTTTGACGGAAGCAGAAAGGGCGGCAGCTTTGTCGGAAGCGGAAAGGGAGAAGGAGAAGGAAACCCCCTTTACAGAGGTGAACGGTTCTATCCCTTTTTTCGGCGAAGAAGAAAAAAAACGTACGGATGCTTTTGAATCCTACAGCGAACTTGATTCTTTGGGGCGCTGCGGAGCGGCATACGCAAATCTTTGTCCGGAGCTTATGCCGACGGAGGAGCGGGGAGAGATCGGGCAGATCCGTCCGTCCGGATGGCACACAGTGAAGTATAATGATCTGATCGACGGGAACTATCTTTACAACCGCTGTCATCTGATCGCGTATTCCCTTGCGGGAGAAAATGCAAATGAAAAGAATCTGATCACCGGCACCAGGTATCTGAATAAGGAGGGAATGCTGCCCTTTGAGCTTCAGGTCGGGGACTACATACGGGCCACCGGAAATCATGTGCTGTATCGTGTGACTCCGGTCTACAAAGGGGAGGATCTGGTGGCTTCCGGTGTTCTGATGGAAGCCTGGTCTGTCGAGGATGAGGGAAGAGGCGTATGCTTCTGCGTCTATTGCTTCAATGTGCAGCCGGGAATCGTCATCGACTATCTTACCGGAGAGAGCAGGCGGGAGAGTGAAGAGCCGGAGAAGGGCATGGATCCTTCGGCGGATGGTGCGAAACCGGGAGAAGAGAGATCGGCGGGTGGCGGAACACGGACAGGAAACGATTCAGAGGGGGACGGCGGCGGAACGCGGACAGGAAACGATTCAGAGAAAGACAGCGGCGGACCCGGGACGGAGGGTGGTTCGGATCAGAAGGATACACAGAACACAGAGTCCGTCTCCCGGGAATTCATATTAAATACCAACAGTCATAAGATCCACCTCCCGACCTGTGACAGTGTAAACGATATAAAGGAGAAGAACAAAAAGTCCTATGTCGGTACCATCGAGGAACTGAAGGAGATGGGATATACGCCCTGCAAACGTTGCCTTGCAGGGAAAAGAACCTCCGGGCTCTAGCGCTTCCGCCTGGCCGTGCGCCCCCTCTCAGGATGACGCGATGATACTCTGATTTGAACGTAATGTGGAAGTAATTATTAATAAATGCCCCCTGAGAATTATGGAAAGATTAACGTTAGATTAATTAAGATTAAGATATAATGAAGCTGCTTGACATATAATACTACGCACTGTATAGTACGAGTCAACAAAGGGAAAACATAAGAAAATATATGGGTTCTCATAAGAATATATGACTCGAACTGTGATGTAAAAAAATGTTTTCCTTAAGACGATAACAAGGGAGGTAAGGGATTTGGATGTTCAACTGAAACGCGGTCTGCTGGATGTCTGTGTGCTGGCAGCGATCCGTACAGCGGATTCCTACGGCTATCAGATCATCCGGGACATAAAGCCCTATGTGGAGATTTCGGAATCGACATTGTACCCGATCCTGCGAAGGCTGGAATCACAGGATCTGCTGACGGTCCGGACAGAGGAGTACAATGGAAGACTCCGGAAATACTACCGGATCACGGAGGCAGGCAGGAACCGGATCGAAGAGTTTAAGAGGGAATGGAACGAACTCATTTCCATATATGAGTACATAGTTAAGGAGGATACGGGGGATGAAGAAGCAGGAGTTTCTGACAGCGCTTTGGAAGCAACTGTCTGATATGCCGAATGATGACGTGGAACGCTCCCTGGATTATTACAGCGAGATGATCGATGATCGTGTGGAAGCGGGGATGTCCGAAGAGGATGCGGTTGCCGAGATCGGTTCTGTGGAAGAAGCTGCGAAGCAGATCATGGCAGACGCTCCGAAACGGAAGGCCGACAAAGCTGCCGCTTCCAAAGATACACAGCAGATGGGCGCTGCCGGTTATACGGCGGGAAGGGATGCCTATTACAGTACGGCAGGGCAGACATCGGAAAGTACCGGTTATGCTCAAGGCACTCCGGGTCAGGCAACGAGGTCCTCTTATACAGGCCCTAAGCACACGGCGGCTTATAACGAAGCGTATGCACAGGCGATGGATGAGCTTACAGGAAATGCAGAGGAGCCCGGAAGAAAGAGATCCGGAGGAATGTCCGGCGGGAAGATCGCTCTTCTGATCTGTCTTTTCCCCATCTGGCTTCCGCTGCTGATCACAGCAGGCGCTTTGATCTTCGCAGCGGTTGTGACCATCTGGGCACTGACGATCTCCTTCTTTGCAGTTGCCGGTTCCTTTATCGTTGCCGGTATCGCAAGTGTATTTGGGCTGATCTTCTTTGTCTTCAGCGGAAATATCGCTGTAGGCTTCGTCAATTTCGGCGCAGGACTTCTGCTTATGGGACTTGGTATCCTGATGTTCCTTGCGGCAGGCGGAGTCATCAGAGCAACGGTTGCATGTACACGCGGCATGGGAAGAGGTATCGCGCGGATCTTCCGCGGATAATGAACATAGGTTCACGAAGCGCGGTGGCGCAAGGTATGGAATTACGACGATGGTCTGACGGAGCAAAAAATGCACGAAGTATGGAATAGGAGGCAGTAGTATTATGAGAGGAAGAAGGAAGATCTGGGCACTTATTGCTCTGGTTCTGATCATTCTCGGACTGGGCTTTGGATTTGTCGGTTTTGTAATGGCCGGCTTCAATCCGGATAAGCTGAACACGGACGGAAAGGGAGTCACAAATGAGCATGAGATAAACGATGATTTTACAAAGATCGAGATCGATACCAGCACCTCCGATATCCGCTTCGAGACGGCGGCGGATGGAAAGGTGAAGGTGGTCTGCAAGGAATCAGAGAAACGTTTCCATGATGTGAGTGTGCAGAACGGAACCCTTGTGATCAAGGAAAAGAGTGAAAAAAAATGGTTTGAATATATCGGATTCTTTAATTCAAGAAGTGCTGAAACGGAGATCGTGGTCTACCTGCCGGAGAAGAGCGCGGACATTTCCAGAAAGATCAAAAAGGATACAAAGTTTGATCTGGAAGGCCTGATGATCGATACCTCCACAGGGGATGTGAAGCTGAATGATCTCCATGTGAAAGGAGAGCTGAAGATCAATACTTCTACCGGTGAACTGATGCTTTCCAATGTGGCAGCCGGAAGTATGATCATCGAGACTTCTACCGGAGAGGTCACCATGAATGAAACGGAGATTCGTGAGGAGCTGAAGATTGAAACCTCCACAGGGGATGTGAAGCTGACTTCATGTGATGCGGATACCGTAAGGATCGATACCTCCACCGGTGATGTAACCTGTGAGTTCCTGTCCGAGAAAAATATCAGGACAGACACAAGTACGGGTTCGGTGACACTGCCGGCAGTAACCGACAAGGGAGGTTCCTGTGTGGTCGATACTTCCACGGGAGATATCAGGATCTCCTATGCACAGTAAGAAGGAACGCGGTGAAAACCGTGGCGAAACCAAAACAAAAGCAACGAAAATATGTTCGAATGGCGGTTGAAACTTCAACCGCCATTTGTTATACTGTTGCTATGCAAACGGATCGTTCTATAAGACGGGTCGTCCCTTTGCGCGTATCGGCCTGATTCAACGTCGTGACAGGTACGTTACGGAAGCAGGCATCAACCGGGGGAAAATACCTTTTGATCCCGGCATCATTAAAAAATAAGAGGAATCATTCATGAAAGATATCAAATATATTCAGGTGCAGGGAGCCAGGGAACACAATCTGAAGAATGTGGATGTAAAGATCCCGCGCAATCAGTTTGTTGTATTTACGGGACTTTCCGGATCCGGAAAATCTTCCCTTGCATTTGATACCATTTATGCAGAGGGGCAGCGGCGTTATGTGGAGTCCCTCTCTTCCTATGCCCGGCAGTTCCTCGGGCAGATGGAGAAGCCGGACGTCGAGAGCATAGAAGGGCTGCCGCCCGCGATATCGATCGACCAGAAATCCACG
>CAMPAX010000005.1 GCA_946633495.1 uncultured Lachnospiraceae bacterium
TAAATCCGGATCGCAGTAATATCCAACTCGAAGAACAGAAGCGCCAGTCCCGTAAGAAGCATCAGAGCGCCCCAAAGTCCCAGGATACCACCGCCCGATGTAAAGAAACCCACACCGGCATACCCTCCCATCGCTGAAGAACCGAACCAGATGGGAACGATCGCGGATATCAGGATCAAAACCGCACCGACAATCCTGCAGACAGACGGCTTCACGTACTGCGGAACACTGATCATCGTCGGATTTGCTACGACCCCTCCCAGCAAAGCCTGCTCCTGTGGAGTCTGGTAATATGCACTTCCCGGCTGCTGGATCTGTATGCCGGAGGTCTGCGGCTGCATTCCCGGCTGCTGAACCGGGGTTCCACAGCGTACACAGAAACCTGCACCATTTGGAAGCGGTGCACCACATTTTGGACAATTCATAGAATTCCCTCCTTAATCATAATTCCAACCTCATTACGGCTGTTTAACCTTACCCCTGTCAAAAATACAAATAACATAAAACACATCATTTTTCAACTGAAAAGAGCCGGAGATTTTTCATGTAAAAACGGGTATCCTGCTTTGAGAATACCCGTTTTGATCCTTTTACTGGAAGTTATTCGGCTGCTGGTAACTGCCCTGCTGCGGCTGCTGATAGCCTCCCTGCTGCGGCTGCTGATAGCCACCCGGCTGCGACTGCTGATAGCCACCCGGCTGCGACTGCTGGTAGCCACCCTGCTGCTGAAAACCACCCTGCGTATACTGCGGACGCGGAGCCGGCTGCGGCAGAGACACACCGATGTGGCGCATATGCATATCCTGACCTTCCAGAATTGCGTAAAACCCTCCCGGTATGGCAGTCAGTGCACAGGTCTGAGCCAGTTCCCTGAACAACGTATAAGCTACCCCTGCACCCTTCACCTGTGTCAGTTCGATGATGGTTGCTATCACGCCGCACAGAGCAATGATACCGGCTAAGATCAGCAGAATCTTTTTGATCAACATTCTATTCATCATTCTCCCCCTTTCAAATGACTGTGTGATCATTTTTGGAATTTTCCACACAGCGATACTCCTTAGAGCTGAATAAATGATTGCTGTTTACGATTATATCCTCTTTTTATACAAAACGCAATGGAAGCTTTTACCTTTCCCCTTCCCGGTCCTTTTTCCGGAACCGGATCTCCCGGGACATCTGTCTCACGTTCAACACGAATTCCGGATCGGGCGCATCGCCACGGAAACGGACACGGTAATACCCCCGGAACAGTTCCTCCAGACGCCCCTTCAATTCCGTGTCCTGCACATAGGGAAGGTAATCATACACGGACTCTGCCGTAACGCCCTCCGGAAGTGCCGGATCCAACCTCCTGCGCAGAGTCCTGATATCCGACATCAGTTTTTGTTCGGAAGACAGCCGCGCGTAACGGATCCTGCGGATCAGCAGTGTCAGAACAAGCAGTAATCCCGCCACTGCCCCGACAGACAGCAGATAAAAGCCCACGGTTCGTAAGATCTCCCACACCGAACGCCTTTCTTTCCCATCCATAGAAGCTGAAGGATCCTTTGGAATCGGGATCTCCGGCGGTTTTGGGATATCCGTTCCGGACACCGGATCCAGTTTTTCCCCGGTCTGCCCGCCGGCCGGCTTCTCAGCCACCAGAAGATTCCAGGCGGTATCCGGCGCATTTTCATAAGCTGCCGTTGGTTCAAACCGGATCCAGCCCAGGCCGGAAATGTATGCCTCTACCCAGGCATGTGCATTTCGTTCCAGGACCGCTGTGTCCTTTTTCGTTCCTTTGCTCTCATCGTCGTCCTCCGGATCCGCTTCCTTCGGCGTGTATAAGAACCCCTGCACAAAACGGGAGGGGATCCCGCATTCCCGAAGCAGCAGGACCATAGCCGATGCATAGTGTACGCAGTATCCACGTTCCTCTTCAAAGAGAAATGCATCCACATAGTTTTCCCGCCCGCGAAGATCCACCGATGGATCATAGGCGTACTGCCTGAGATACGCCTCGATCCGTTCCGCCTTCTCCAGATCCGTTCCGCAGTCTTCCGTAATCCTTTGCACCAGCTCACTCATACGATCTGTCACCATGGCGGTATTCCGATAGGCTTTGCTTTCCGCCTGGGACTGATACGCAGCAAGACACGCTTCATATTCCTCTTTGCTCATGTAATTGGAAAGGGTAAACCCGTAATAGTCCGCCGCTGCCCGTGCCGCTTCCTCGTAGGCTGCTGTCTCCGTCTGCTCCGCGAGTTTTCGAAAATACGGATTTGCCTGGTCCAGGGCGATATAGTTGAAGCTGTAGGTAAAACCTTTCTTCTTTAAATCCTCGGTTCCATACTCCAGACCCTTGTCGATCCGATAGACCGTCGAAGGGATCAGCAGGTCCGGTGTACGGATATACTGGTAGGTCACCCTGCCGGTTTCCAGCCGCGAGAAGCATTGTACCTCCGCCTTCGTCACGTCGCTTTTTGCCAGAGCGGAGAGGTACATCGCCAGCCAGGAATTTACAGGAAGATCCGTCTCCACCTGTGTGGAGAAGCCGTCCGTATCTATCTTAGCAAACTCGGCCCCGGACAGGTAGACCGGATGACCCTCTGCATTTGTTTCAAATGTGAGGGCCTCACGCCCGGAATCCGAAAGACCGCCGGAAAGCCGTCCGGCCTCGGAATAGCCGGTGTAAGCCGTACCGTCCATATCGAAAAGGTCCTCGAAAAAGTAAGCGATGTCACGATATGTGGTTACGAAATAGTTCCCCAGCCGAGATAAAAAGCCCCGGACGCCCTCCCAGCGCATGGGATCCTCGGAGTTCGGAAATGCCATTGCGATCCCCGCTGCCAGAGCCAGCAGCACCGCCCAATACCGGGACTGATGGTTTTGAAACTCTGATATCACCGATGCCAAAAGGAAGATCAGGCCTACCGCAGCATATCCCGGGATATTGCCATAAAAGAACCATATTCCCGCTAGAAGCAGAAACAGAGCCAGGATCCCCCATTTCCAGAAAGCTGCTTTTCTAAGAAGGAACAGCAGGAAAAATAAGACCAGTGCTGTTACCGCATTGGAAAAAAGCGGCAGATCCCGGGAGATCAGCAGCACCGTGATGGGGATTGCCGGAAGGATTCGGAACATCAGAAACTCCCGACCGGTGCAGAAGAAGAGCATTCCTGCCAGAAAATAAGCAGCAAAATAAAGAAGCAGGAATCCCGGCTCCAAAGAAAGATACGGAACCTCCGGAAGAAGTCCTGCCGCCGCTGCCGCAGCAGCGACGACCGGAAATCCTTCTATCAGATAATTCCAAAGAATATTCTTTTTCCTGACTGTATTTTCTGACACAAAAACCTTCCTTCTACATCAGACACAGCTTCTCTTCGCCCTCTTTGATGCAAAGCGCCACCGCATCGGAACGGCGCGCCGCCTCCCTCACCTTTTTCTCGATGGATTCCGCTCTGTCCCGTAGGATGATCTCCTTGGAAAGCTCTCGGCAGAGAGACTGCATTCCCTCCAGATCCTCCACCAGAACCCGTTTCACATCCGAGTTATAGAAGAGAAACTGCACCGGCTGCCGCTGTTCCGCAAGGATCCCGGCTACAGACACCGCATATTCTATAAAATGATCCCGTCGGCTGAGGCGTTCCTCCTCATTCTCTTCTGCCACCCCCGGTATGGCGATCAGCGCCACCGCCAGCATATCAAACTCCCGTTCCTCAAGCTGCCGGACATAGAGCGCCCCGCTCCGGGCATAATTCTTCCAGTGGATCCTCTTCAGCGGATCCCCGGGTGTATATTTCGCAAGATCCACGCCCAGGGTATTCTCCGACTCCCGCTGCCGGCCGGGCGCGCCGTGGACCATTTCCCAGATCACACGATTCATGTCCTCCCCCGCCATTCCGGTCACCGCCGGAAGGACCTGCAGCCGAAGAGGATTCGGATTGCGAAGAGAAAGACTCATCAGTCCGAAACAGTCGTGGAAACGGATCCTTTCAATTCCGGCGATATAACTGCCGGCAAAAAGACACCGGATCCGGGTATGAAATTCTTTCTTCTCCCGTGGAAGAAATGACAGTACCTGTCCCGTCATATCCTCCCGAAAGACAGTTCCGGTCTCCCGGGTAAGCACGATTCCGGAAGTCGGAAGCCAGCCTGCATTTACTATGGTCAGCCGATAGGTTTCCTCCGTCCCCTTCCTGATCTCCCGAAGCGGAGTTTCCTGATAGATCCTGACCGTTGTGCGAACGTATAAGAGATACAGAAATGCAAGAGGGGGATAAAGAAGCAGTGTATAAAAGAGCGCATATGAAAAAGCCCCTCCACGATTGCTGACGTAAATAACAGCTGCAACTAGGAAGAGCAGATAGACTACCCGCGGTACCCACCGCCGTCTTTTTTCTTTTGACCTTTTTTGTTTATTTGAATTCGTTGATTTGTTTGTATTGCCTGTGCTGTCTGTACTGCTTATATCCTTCTTATCCGGTCTCTCTTTGTTTTTCTTATTCATTACCGATACCGAATCTCTCTTTCCAAAACCGCCCGTCTCCGTGTCCTGCCTTACGTCCAAAAACATGGACTATGCGAATTCGAAATATCCCTGTCAAGTGCCATAGCATAAAGAGTACTGAAGCCCATGATGACTCTTACTTTGGCCGCTTTACGCTGTCCAATACATCTATGATCACCTGATATCCGGTGAAATGATTGATCTTCGCTTCCGTGGTCAGCACCAGCCGATGCGGCAGAACCACCTTCGCCATATCCAGAATATCCTCCGGAGTTACAAAATCTCTTCCGTGAACATAAGCCGCAGCCCGGGACGCACGCAGCAGATCCAGTCCCGCACGGGGGGAAAGTCCACATCCTACTTCCGTCTTCGTTCGCGTTGCCTCCACGATGGCCAGCGCATATTCCACCAGTTCATCCGAGAAGATCACCTCCCGGACCGCGGACATCATTGCTGTCAGCTCCTCTACGGAGATCACGGAGGCTAACGGCTTCTGCAGCTCACCCGTCAGAAAACGTTTTGCCAGGGCCAGCTGCTCCTTCTTCCCCGGATATCCCAGGGACAGCTTCATCAGGAACCGGTCCAGCTCTGCCTCCGGCAGAGGATAGGTACCCAGCTGCTCCACAGGATTCTGCGTAGCCACCACAAGGAACGGCTCCGGCAGAGGATAACTGGTTCCGTCTATGGTAACCTGATGCTCCTCCATAACCTCCAACAGCGCTGACTGGGTCTTGGGCGAAGTACGATTGATCTCATCCGCCAGAAGAAAGCGGTGGAACACAGGCCCCTTCATCAGACGGAAGGTCCCCGTCTTCGGTTCAAATACCGTGGTTCCCAAAAGGTCCGAAGGAAGGGTATCCGGCGTAAACTGAACACGGGAAAAATCCATGGTCACCGATGCTGCAAATGCTTTCGCCAGTGTGGTCTTTCCCACCCCGGGCACATCCTCCAAAAGCACATGTCCGCCCGCCAGAAGCGCGATGATCAGATTCTCCACCACCGTATCTTTTCCGGAGTAGACCTTTTTGATATTTTCAAGCAGTTCCTCTACTTTGGTCATATTTCCGATTTCCTTCGTTTTACACACCTGTATTGAATATCTGTATGTCCCTTTCTCTTTCAAATTTGAATCTGCCCCGAACCTGTGATAAAATAGTTCATAGTCAGATCGATACCGATAGTGTCAGGTGGGACATAAACCTAAGCACTATCTGATTCATGATAAAAAGGGAGGTTTCCATGAATTTCAAGGATTTTAAAAATGTCACCATTTTAGAACACCCTCTGATAAAACACAAGATCACGCTGCTTCGGGATAAGAATACCTTTACCTCCGAGTTTCGAAATCTGGTGGAAGAGATTGCCATGCTGGAAGCATTCGAGGCGCTCCGGGATCTGCCCCTTCGGGATCAGGAGGTGGAAACACCCATCGAAACCTGCATGTCCCCGGTGATCGACGGTAAGAAACTTGCCATCGTACCGATCCTGCGTGCCGGCCTCGGCATGGTGAACGGCATCCACGCGCTGGTTCCCTCTGCCAAGGTAGGACACATCGGTCTCTACCGGGACCCGGTGACGCATAAGCCCAACGAATATTTCTGCAAGCTGCCGAGTCCCATAGATGAGCGGCTCGTAGTCGTTCTGGATCCCATGCTTGCCACCGGCGGTTCTGCCGTGGAAGCGGTAAATTCTATCAAGAATCGCGGCGGAAAGAACATTAAGTTCATGTGCATCATCGCCGCACCGGAAGGGCTGGAGCGTCTGGCCAAGGCACATCCGGACATCGAGATCTACGTCGGAAACCTGGACCGCTGCCTGAATGAAAATGCCTACATCTGCCCGGGACTTGGGGATGCCGGCGACCGGATCTTCGGGACAAAGTAGTACCGATACGGACTCTTCAGACCAGGCAGCACCGATGAAAAGATCCCTGATGCCTGGTCATCCTTTTTTATTACTGATCTTCCAGATCCATATCCACCAACAGCAGCGTATCCGCCATGTAGTACCATTTCCCTTTATATTTGTAAATGTACCGTGCGCGGGTATCGCTGTCGTAGGTGACTTCTTCGCCATTATCTATATAGCTTACCTTCAAGGTAAAATACACCCGATAAACCTCGGATATTCCCAGATCCACCTCATAAATCTCTTTTATCTTATCATGGAAGCGCTTTACAAAAACCTCTTCCAGTTTTTCCTCGCGCTGCACATTTACTTCCTTAACGGAGATTCCCTCCTGCCGGGCGAAGACCGCTTCCACCAGAACCGACAGGTCCACATCATTTCCCCGGGGGACGTAATGATCCGACCAGGCAGAGGGATAGCAGATCCGGATGTACTTATCCACATTTTTATCCTCAATGGACTTGAAATATCCACGGATCGCACCGCCGATGGTTATGGATCCCCGTCCGGTAAATGCAAAAACAGCAAAGCCAAGACCGGCCAGCAGAACAACCCCCAGCAAACTGAGGAGGAGGATCAACTTCTTTTTGTTGACCTTCCTTCTGACCGATTTTTTCTTTGTCTGTTTTCCCGCCGGCTTACCGGAGGATTTTACGGTCGACTTACCGGATGATCCGCCCGACACTTCATTCTCTGCTTTTGGGGGAACTGTATTTATTTCGCTTTTATTCTCTGCCATGGTAACCGCCGATCCTGTAATTGATCATTTATCTTATCTTGACTCGTATCTATATCTTGTCATCCTGAGCGAAGCGAAGGATATGAAAAGCTATACGAGGTATAAAGATCCTTCGCTCAGGATGACACTCGCCTGTCGATATCCGGCGTACAAACTACGTATCATCAGCACACCTGCGTCCGCTCAGGAGGACATGTGGGACTGCTCCTTACTGAGATATGCCTGCACCGCAGACTCATACAGATTGTTTCCGTTGCTGTCGATGATCACGATCACGGGAAGCCGCTCTACTGTCAGCTTCCGGATGGCCTCGGTTCCAAGATCCTCATAAGCCACGACCTCTGCAGAGGTGATGCATTTGGATAAAAGAGCCCCGGCTCCACCCACAGCAGCAAAATAGACCGCCTGCTGTTCCACGATGGTTCTTAGAACCTCCTCAGAGCGTTTTCCCTTACCGATCATTCCCGCCAGCCCTTTACGAAGCAGCAGAGGCGTATATTTATCCATCCGGCTGGAAGTCGTCGGTCCCGCAGAACCGATCACCTGTCCCGGACGTGCAGGAGTCGGACCGAGATAATACAGGAAGGTTCCGTCCAGTGAAATGGGGATCTCCTCCCCCTGTGTCAGACTCTCATACAGTCTCTTATGTGCCGCATCTCTGGCGGTATAAATGGTTCCCGTGATATATACATAATCCCCTGCCCGGAGTTCAGATATTTCCTCCCGGGATGCAGGAACGTGGAGCATTGTTTCCATATTGATCCGTACTGATCCTTTCTTTTTTCACCTTGATACTTATCATTTTCCGACTCTGCAGCTCACAGCTTAACCGTCTTATGGCGGTTTACGTGACAGCACATATTGACAGCCACCGGAAGACCCGCGATATGAGTTGCGTAGGTTTCGATATTTACGGCCAGAGCCGTATTCCGTCCGCCCAGACCGGCAGGTCCGATGCCAAGACTGTTGATGGCGGTAAGGAGCTCTTCTTCCAGCTGGCGGATATGAGGCAGGCTGCTTCTCTCCGCTGTGGAACGTGTCAGTGCCTTTTTTGCGAGGATGGCTGAAAGTTCAAAATCTCCGCCGATCCCAACACCCACAACAAAGGGAGGACATGCATTCGGTCCGGCCTCGCTCACCGTCTTAATCACCGCATTCTTCACTCCCTCTACGCCGTCCGCAGGTTTCAGCATATACTGCTTACTCATATTCTCGCTGCCGAATCCCTTCGGTGCTATGGTGATGGTAAGCTCATCTCCCGGCACAACATCATAATGGATGATGGCCGGCGTGTTATCCCTTGTATTCACACGCTGCAGGGGGTCTCCCACGACGGATTTTCTTAAATAACCATCCGTATATCCCTGCCGGACTCCCTCGTTGATAGCCTCCGTAAGGCCTCCATCCACATGAACCTCCTGTCCGAGGCGCACAAAAAAGACAGCCATTCCCGTGTCCTGACATATGGGGATCTGCTCCTCATTTGCCATTTTCAGGTTTTCCTGCAGCTGTCCGAGAATCTTTTTTCCGAGGGGTGAATTTTCACTGTCCCGTGCAAGATCCAACGCCCGCGCCATATCCGGTGCGAGCGTCAGATTTGCCTCAATACACATCTTACTGACCGCGGCTGTTACCTCTGCGGCTGTGATCTCACGCATATTCTTACCTGTACTTTCTTAATTGCTGTCCACTGAACCGGAAATTAAACCCGGTATTTGTTTCTTAAAAGTACGGACCGGATGTATGTCCTTTCTCCTGATCCGCCTGACACTCCCTCTACGAGAGGAAATCATCTCTGCCCTTGAACGGCTTCTTCCCTTTATGCTGCTGCGAGAAATTATAGATCTTGATGCAGACATAGAAGATCAGGAGCACCACAACGATCACGGCCAGCCAATAGGAGATTCCGATCAGAAAGTCCTCGATGCCCTTCGTATTCGTAAGGTTTTCTATATTTTCTTTGATTCCTTCCATATTGTCTTTACTCTCCAAGATTTCGGTTTATTCAGGTAGTATCTCCTGGGTATCTTATGATCCGGCGATGTCCGGTCACCGATGCTCCGCGGGGAGCACCGGCAGATCCTTTCATACGCATAAATCAATCACGACTTTATCATGAATCTATCATTCTTCAATCAGAATCGATCACACACATCACTCCTGCTTCACATCTTCGCCCTCTTCCAGCCTCCGCAGCTGTTCCTCGGTCTGCGCCACCGCATCCCGAACCTTGGCAATGCTTGCTACGGTGATATCCTCACCCTGATCCAGCCGGATCAGCTTCACGCCGGAGGTGATCCGGCTGTAGGTGGAGATATCGCTGCATTTCAGCTGAATGATGATTCCCTGGGTAGTGATCATCATGATCTCGTGGTCATCATTTACGGCCTTTACACCGATGATATCACCGGTCTTCTCCGTGATCTTATAGCATTTCAGACCCTTGCCGCCACGCTTCTGAACCGTGAATTCATCGATCTTTGTCCGCTTACCCATACCCTTTTCGGAAACGATCAGCAGCGACTCACCCTGGGTATTCATCTGCATTCCGATCACTTCATCTCCCGGGGTCAGATTCATACCTCTTACGCCCATGGAATTTCTTCCGGTACTGCGGACATCCCGGTCGTTGAACCGGATGCACATACCGTTTTTGGATACCATGAAGATATCACGGGTGTTGTCCGTGGTCTTTACTTCGATCAGCTCATCATCATCCTTCAGGGTAATGGCGATGAGGCCGTTCTTGCGGATATTTGCATACTCGGACTCTGGTGTCTTCTTGATCATACCGTGTTTGGTTACCATCAGAAGATACTTCTTATCCGTGTATTCCTTAATGGGGATGATGGCGGTAACCTTTTCATCTCCGTCCAGCTGGAGAAGGTTGACCACAGCCGTTCCTCTGGCCTGCCGTCCTGCCTCCGGGATCTGATAAGCACGAAGCCGGTAGCAGCGTCCCTTATTCGTAAAGAACAGGATATAGTGCAGAGTTGTGGTCATCAGAAGATCTTCGATATAATCATCCTCGATGGTCTGCATCCCCCGGATTCCCCTGCCGCCGCGTCCCTGAGCACGGAAATTCGATACGCTCATCCGCTTGATGTATCCGAAATGGGTCATGGCGATCACGGTATTCTCTCTCTTGATCAGGTCTTCATCCATGATCTCGCCCACTGCGGCACCGATCCGGGTCCGACGTTCATCACCGAACTTTGTGGCAATGATAAGCAGCTCCTCGCGGATCACCGCCAGAAGTTTCTTCGGATCGGCAAGGATTGCCTTATATTCAGCGATCTTCGCCATCAGGTCTTTATATTCATCTTCCAGTTTTTCACGTTCCAGACCTGTCAGCTGGCGGAGACGCATCTCCACGATTGCACCTGCCTGCGCCTCGGAAAGACCGAACCGATCCATCAGGGCAGTTTTCGCTGCTGCCACATTTTCGGATCCGCGAATGATCTTTATAACTTCGTCGATATTATCGATGGCTATAAGCAGACCCTCAACGATGTGGGCACGTTCCTCTGCCTTATTCAGATCGTATTTTGTCCGGCGGGTAACAACCTCTTCCTGATGCCTGAGATAATACTTCAGCATATCCAGAAGAGACAGTACCTTCGGTTCGTTATTTACCAGAGCCAGCATATTTACGCCGAAGGTGTCCTCCAGCTGTGTGTGCCGGTAGAGGTTGTTCAGCATGACATTTGCATTGCAGTCCTTGCGGAGCTCGATCACGATGCGCATGCCTTCACGGTTGGATTCATCACGAAGATCCGTAATTCCATCCACCTTTTTATTCTTTACCAGCTCTGCAATCTTGGCGATGAGCATGGCTTTATTCACCATATAGGGAAGCTCGGTTACAACGATCCGCTGCTTTCCGCCGGCCATGGGTTCGATGTTGGATATCGCACGTACCTTGATCTTGCCGTGTCCGGTTCTGTATGCTTCTTCGATGCCTGCACGTCCCAGGATCTCCGCTCCCGTGGGGAAGTCCGGTCCCTTAACGATCTCCAGAAGTTCTTCGATCTCTGTCTCCCGGTCCTCATCGATACGGTTGTTGATGATCTTTACTACCGCATCGATCACCTCCTTCAGGTTATGAGGAGGGATATTTGTTGCCATGCCGACCGCGATACCGGTGGTACCATTTACCAGAAGGTTCGGATAACGGCTGGGAAGTACGGTAGGCTCTTTCTCCGTCTCGTCAAAGTTCGGGATAAAGTCCACCGTGTCTTTGTTGATATCCGTCAGCATTTCGATGGACATCTTAGTCAGTCTCGCTTCTGTATATCGCATGGCAGCGGCGCCGTCACCGTCCACGGAACCAAAGTTTCCGTGTCCGTCAACCAGTGGATATCTGGTGTTCCATTCCTGTGCCAGCTTTACCAATGCATCATAAATGGAGCTGTCACCGTGGGGATGATACTTACCCATGGTATCACCGACGATACGTGCGCACTTACGGTGCGGCTTGTCCGGCCCGTTGTTCAGTTCGATCATGGAATAGAGGATCCTGCGTTGAACCGGTTTCAGACCATCTCTTACATCCGGAAGTGCCCGGGCTGCGATTACACTCATGGCATAATCGATATAGGAATTCTCCATCGTCTTTTTCAGATCTACTTCCCGCACATCATCAAAGATCTTATCGTCATCCATTTATAGTTGCTCCTTTCGGGGTCCTGTGAGGCTTTGTTCTCTTCTCACAGATTCATTTTACGCTTAAATGTCGAGATTCTTCACAAATTTTGCATTTTCTTCGATGAATTTTTTCCGGGGTTCCACCTTATCACCCATCAGGATATTAAAGGTTATATCCACCTCGGATTCATCCAAATCTTCTATGCCTACCCGAAGCAGTATCCTCTTCTCAGGATCCATGGTGGTATCCCAGAGCTGGTCTGCATCCATCTCTCCAAGTCCTTTGTATCGCTGAACCTTATTCTGCTGGTCACGTCCAACTTCTTCGATGATCTTTGCAAGCTCTTCATCGCTGTAGGCGTACCAGAATTTCTTATTTCGTTCCAGTCGATAGAGCGGCGGCTGCGCCAGATAAACATGTCCCTGACGGATCAGCTCAGGCATAAACCGGTAGAAGAAGGTCAGAAGAAGAGTTGCTATATGTGCACCGTCCACGTCGGCATCCGTCATGATAATGATCTTGTCATACCGAAGCTTCTCGATATCAAAATTATCATGGATTCCCGTACCGAAGGCTGTGATCATGGCCTGGATCTCCTTATTCTCCAGAATATGATCCAGTCTTGCCTTCTCTACGTTCAGGATCTTACCGCGAAGAGGCAGGATGGCCTGGGTTGCACGGTTCCGGGCCGTTTTTGCGGAACCGCCTGCGGAATCACCCTCTACGATATAGATCTCGCATTTCTTCGGATCCTTATCCGAGCAGTCCGCTAATTTTCCGGGCAGAGCCATACCCTGGGAAAGCTCCGTTTTTCGGATCATTTCCTTTGCCTTACGGGCAGCATTCCGGGCCTTCTGAGCCTGCAGCGCCTTCTCGATAATGGTCTTTGCCACCGCGGGATTCTGCTCCAGGAAATAAACCAGCTGTTCATTCATGATGGATTCCACAGCGGTTCTGGCAGCTGCATTTCCAAGCTTCTGCTTTGTCTGTCCCTCGAACTGGGGATTCTCGATCTTGATGGAAATGATGGCGGTAAGACCTTCTCTCAGATCATCACCGATCAGATTCTCATCCTTTTCTTTCAGTAATTTGTTATTTCTGGCGTAATCGTTGAAAACCTTGGTTATAGAGGAACGGAATCCGGTAAGGTGCATACCTCCTTCCGGAGTTATGATATTATTTACAAAGCTGTAAATCGTCTCATTGTAGGAATCGTTGTGCTGCAGAGCGACTTCTACATAGATATTATCTCTGGTTCCCTCGCAGTAGATCGTTTTATCATAGAGAACCGTCTTATGCCGGTTGAGATAGGTCACAAATTCTTTGATTCCTCCCTCATAATGGAATGAATCCTTGCGTCTTTCTTCTTCCGGCCCCCGAAGATCCTCAAGAGTGATCTTCAGATTCTTCGTCAGGAATGCAGTCTCCCTGAGACGTACTCTCAGAGTATCATAATCGTAGATCACATCATCGAAAATGGTGGCATCCGGTTTAAATGTAACCTTTGTTCCGGTACCTTCCGTCTCGCCTACCACCTTCAGATCATACATTACCACACCGCGTTCATACCTCTGCCGGTAGATCTTTCCGTCTCTGGATACTTCCACTTCCAGCCAGTCGGAAAGCGCATTTACGACAGAGGATCCCACACCATGCAGACCACCGGATACCTTGTATCCTCCACCACCGAACTTTCCGCCTGCGTGAAGCACGGTAAATACGACTTCTACCGCCGGACGTCCTGCTTTCTTCTGAATATCAACCGGAATTCCACGGCCGTTATCCACTACCGTGATTGAATTATCCTCGTTGATATATACATTGATCTCATTGCAGAATCCTGCCAAAGCCTCATCTACCGCATTGTCCACGATCTCATAAACCAGGTGATGTAATCCCCGGGAGGATGTGCTTCCGATGTACATACCCGGACGAAGTCTTACTGCTTCCAGTCCTTCCAGAATCTGAATCTGTTCAGCCCCGTAATTCTGATTTTCCTGATTCTCTGCCATGTCGTCTCCTTTTTGTGAAACGTTAGATTATCTGCTGCAAATGCGAGAGCCCGAAGGTTCTTTACCTTTGCGAAGTCTTTAAGATTCTTTATATACCTTACCCTGCACGACCTTATATACCCGGTCCTGCTCCACACGCTCACGGATGAAATCTCCGTAGCCTGTACAGGTAAGGATCGTCTGTATCCCATCGATACTTCCAAGCAAAGCATCCCGCCTTCTTTCATCCAACTCGGACATTACATCATCCAAAAGAAGGATGGGCGTATCGCTGATCATCTCTCTAACCAGTTCGATCTCCGCCAGCTTCAGAGTCAGCGCGGCGGTTCTTTGCTGTCCCTGGGATCCGTAGACCCTTACATCATTTTCATTGATGTAAATGCCGATATCATCTCTTTGAGGTCCCACCGTAGTGGATGCACTTCGAAAGTCCGCCTCTCTTTTGGACTTCAGCATCTCCTCAATCCTGTCTTCTCTCACATTCGGCTCATATTTGATCTCGATCTTTTCTCTTCCGCCGGTGATCTTCGAATGTACACGCTGTACGACTTCATAGAGCATCCGGATAAAATTATGCCTCTCTTCGATGATCCTCTTTCCGTACTGCGCCAGCTGCATATCCCAGACATCCAGCGTCATAAGAAGATCCTCATCCGACGCTCTTTTACTCCTGCGGTTCAGTATCTCCCGAAGCAGATTATTTCTCTGATTCAGTATCTTGTTATAATCCGACAGATTGGAATAATAGATCCTGCTTAACTGGCAGATCTCCGCATCCATGAATCGTCTTCGTTCCGCCGGACCTTCCTTCACTATGGAGAGATCCTCCGGCGAAAAGAAAATGATATTAATCAGCCCGAACAGCTCCGAACTTCTCCGGATAGGGATTCCATCGATATTTACGCTTTTCCCATTTGTCTTTCGAAGCTGCATGTCGATCCTGTGTCCCACATCCCGCTTCTTTACGTTCAGGCGTATATGCGCTTCATCTGCTCCGAACCGGATCATATCCTTGTCCCTTGTCATACGATGGGACCGGGTGGTTGCTCCTACGTAAGCCGCTTCCAGTACATTTGTCTTCCCCTGGGCATTTTCCCCGTAGAGGATATTGGTCTTCTCACTGAAGCCGAGTTCCAGGCTCTCGTAATTTCTGAAATTCGTTAATTCGATTGAATCGATATACATGTATGTCCCAACCTGAACTCTCTGCAAATGAAGTTTCTTACAGTTCCTGCGACTCTACCTTTACTGTCTTGTTCCGGAACGTAAAGGAATCCCCGGGGATCAGTTTCCTGCCACGGCGGGTGTCAACCTCCCCATTTACAAGAACCTCCCCGTTTTGTATCACTTCCTTTGCCTCTATACCGGAATCAACAATTCCGGCAAGCTTCAGGGCCTGTCCGAGTTTTATAAACTCATCTTTGATCTTTATACTGTCCATATCTTTAACATCCCTTATTATGCATATACGTCCGTATTGATGTTGATCGGAAGTATGATATAAACATAGCTCTCCTCCGCATCCTTGATAATGCAGGGATTTTTGGAATCTGCCATATAGATCACAACATCATCGTCATCGATCACACGAAGAGCATCCATGAGGAATTTCGGATTGAAGCCGATGATGATCTCATCACCTTCTTTTTCAATCTCCATCTCTTCCTTCATGGATCCTAAATTAGTATCCAGTCTTACGTACAGATTATTATCATTCTTCACGCTTACGATGATAGGCTTCTTATCCGTCTCCTGGATCAGCAGACTTGCACGGTCGATAATCCCCATCAGTTCCCGCTTATTTGCCTTCACGGACAGACTGTGTCCCATGGACATCATATTTGCTATACGGAAATACTCGCCTTCGATCAGACGGGATACCACCCTTGTATCCTCATATTCAAACAAAAGATGTCTGTCGGAGAAGTAGATATCCACCATATCCTCAGCTCCGCCGTTGATGATCTTACTGAGCTCCTGCAGCGTCTTTCCGGGAACGACTACCTTCACATCCGGATTCTCTCCCGAAAGATCCACCTTTCTTCTGGAGATACGATGTCCGTCCAGGGATATTACGATCAGCTGATTATTCGTAACCTCAAAACATTCACCGGTCATCATTTTCGTGCTTTCATTATCTGAGATTGAGAAAATGGTCTGACGGATGATATCCTTCAAGGTCAGCTGCGAGATACGAATGCTCTTTTCCTTTTCAATCTGAGGAAGAGGTGAGAATTCATCTCCTGTCCTGCAGGGGATCGTGAATTTGGATTTCTCACACCGGATATCAACCCGGATATCGGAGGTTGTCTCCAGATCGATCTCGCTGTCAGGCAGCTTACGAACAATATCGGAGAATATCTTTGCCTCTATGGCTACCTGTCCTTCTTCCAAAACAGTAGCATCAACGACTGTTTCGATACCTAACTCAAGATTATTGGCAGTAAGATAAAGCTTCCCTCCCTCTGCCTTTAAAAGAATGCATTCAAGTATCGGCATGGTAGTTTTGGTAGATACTGCCTTTGATACGATATTGATTCCATTTGTAAGTACATTTTTGTTGCATTTAATATTCATGAAAGAATCGGTGCCTCCCGCCGTCCCGGCTGTATAATAAATAAATATAAGATTAACAGTAGTTATAGTAGTAACTGTGGATATGTTGAAATGTGCCATAATCCACGTATTTTCGTACATTTTCCTGTTCATATCCGCACGAGGAATATTTTTACAGGTTTGGATAACATCCGAAAATGATCGAAAAAAACTTCTTTATCTTTTTGAAAGGATCCTTTGCAAAGAAAAGAACAAAGACTTCCTTTGAGTTATCCATAGGATATCAACATGTAGTTATAAAAACTATGTGGATATCATGTTTCCTGATCCGGATTGATCTTTTTCTTGATCGCGGCCACACGGACACGGAATTCCGTGTCATTATCCATCTTCTCCTCGATCCGGTTGATCCCGCTGAAGACAGTGGAATGATCCTTTCCTCCCACAACTGCTCCGATGGAAGCCAGGCTTTTATCGGTCATCTCCCTGGAGAGATACATAACCAGCTGGCGCGCAAGAGCAATATCAGCGCTTCTTTTTTTGGATTTAATGTCATCGATGGAGATTCCCATCTGTTCGGATACGATCTGAAGGATATATTCCGGAGTAATGGAGATTTTGGAATCCTTACTGATCAGATTGTTCAGCAGATTCTTTGTCATGTTCAGGTCGATGGTGACATTCTGCAGCTTCGAATAAACACAGATGGTATTCAGAGCGCCTTCCAGCTCTCTGACATTTGATACGATATTCTCGGCGATGTATTTGAATACATCCTCGGGAATATTGAATACGCCCCTCAGCTCCGCTTTATTCTTCAGGATGGCCATACGTGTCTCGTAGTCCGGTGCATGAATGTCGATGGGAACACCCCACTCAAACCGGGAACGAAGACGTTCTTCCAGATCCGTGATTTCTTTCGGAGGACGGTCGGAAGAAAGAATGATCTGCTTTCCGGCTTCGTACAGGAAATTAAAGGTGTTGAAAAACTCTCTCTGTGTCTGTTCCTTTCCTATAATATCCTGGATATCGTCGATAATGAGTACATCTACCAGACGGTACTTCTCACGGAATTCCTCTGTCTTCTTATTTTTAATAGAAGAAATAATATCATTCGTGAAAACTTCAGAGGATACATAGAGTACCTTCATGCCGGGACTGTGCTTGATGATATAATGCGCAATGGCCTGGATCAGATGTGTCTTACCAAGACCGGGTCCTCCATACAGGAAAAGAGGATTGAAATGGTCCTGACAGGGTTCATCGGCCACGGCTACACAGGTTGCAAAGGCATGCTTGTTGTTATCGCCCACAACATAATTCTCAAATGTATAGATGGGAATCAGGTTGCTCTTATTCAGATCATCTGTGTCATGAGGATCATGGGGCAGTTCTTCCTGCTTTTCTTCCTGTTCGGCGTTCAGATAAGTGGATTTTTCCTGAATCTCTATCTCTATGGAAGAATCATTCAGTACTTCCCGGATGGAAGCTAAAAGAAAAACATCATATCCCTTACGATGCAGATACTCGATCCCGTGAGATCCCCTCTTCTCATCTACATAAAGGTATATAACGTTATCTTTTACATCAAAAACATGAATGGTTCTGATCCAGGTAGCAATGATAATATTGGTAACCTCGTACTGAGATTCCATAACATTCATGATGTCATCCCATTTTTCGATTAGTATATCTTTCATGTTATTCATGTCATTTATATCCTTGTAAGATTTGTATTCAAACAGAAAACGCACAACTATAATAATACTACAAAACAGCTTAAATAACAAGGTTTTCTGCCGATTTAAGCCGTATATGTTATGTAAATGAAAAAAATAAACTGTTGATAAAAAAAAGGGATAAATAAGCAAATAAAAGCGTGCTTCTTTGTATTTAATAAAAATGAATCCACAGAGTTATATACAGTTATCAACAACTTATAAACAAATTGTGGATAATTACGTCAACTAAAAAAATCAGAATGACTTGACTTTTCGGGTGGTTTCTAATAGAATATTGTAGGTTTTCCCTAAAACCGGGAAAAAAACACTTAAAAAGAAAGGAGAAAAAGCAATATGAAGATGACATTTCAGCCGAAGAAGCGTTCCCACTCCAAGGTACATGGCTTCCGCAAGAGGATGAGTACCACAAACGGACGTAAGGTTCTGTCTGCAAGACGGGCTAAGGGAAGAAAAGTTCTTTCCGCTTAATCGAAGCGTATGAAGAACATCATTTCACTGAAGAATTACAGAGAGTTTGGCAGGGTGTATGCCCACAGAGAATCGTTTGCCAATAAGTATTTAGTGATGTATGTTGCACCCAACCAGACAACATACAGTAGAATCGGAATCTCTGTAAGCAAAAAGGTTGGAAACAGTGTCGTAAGACACAGAGTAACACGTTTGATCAGAGAAAGCTACCGGCTTCACAGGATGGAACTGGAGAAAGGCATGGATACCCGGGGTTTGGATATCGTTGTGATCGCAAGAACGAATGCAAAAGGAACCGGCTATCGGGAGATTGAAAGTGCCTTTCTTCATCTCTGTCATTTGCATCATATAATCTGAGGTAATTATATGAAAAAAATATGTATCCGTCTGATCAAATTCTACAGGAAAAGACTGTCCCCCTTAAAGGGACACGGAACCTGTATCTTCTACCCTACCTGCTCGGAGTATGCCCTGCAGGCTTACGAAAAGTACGGATTCTTCAAGGCCACCGGACTGACTTTCTGGAGGATCCTTCGATGCAATCCTTTCAGCGAGGGTGGATATGATCCGCTTCCTTAGTATCGGCAGCAATTTTTAGAAGAAAATCCTGCCGATGACAAAATGAATTTGGAGAAAAAAAATGATATTAACACAGTCAAGCGGTTTTTTGCTGGGTAATCTGTCAAAACTGCTTGGATGGATCATGAATGGGATCTATAACCTGTTCAATAACATGAATATCATTACCATCGCCCTGAGTATCATAGTATTCACGGTGATCGTAAGACTTCTCATGTTCCCTCTTTCCATCAGATCCACAAGATCTTCCAAGATCCAGGCTTATCTTCAGCCGGAATTCCAGAAGATCAACAAGAAGTATAAAGGAAAGAAGGATCAGGCATCCATTCTGGCAAAACAGAAAGAAACCAGCGCACTGCAGAAGAAGTATGGTATAAAGATGAGTACCGGTTGTATCACCGCACTCATTCAGCTTCCCATATTCCTGTCTCTTTATAACGTGATCCAAAATATTCCGGCTTACGTAGACAGGATCAAGGCGTTGTATCAGCCTATCGCGGACTCCATTTTAAAGGTATCCGGAGCAAAGGATACACTTGTAAACTTTGTTAAGGATAATGCAATTCAAAGAGCTCCTGATCTGTCCCAGTTGTCGGAATTAACTTCCAATAATGTCATCGATGTGCTTGCAAAATGCAGCGGTGACTCTCTGGATAAGCTTTCAACCGTATTCAGCAACAATACAGAGGTTGTATCCGCAATCGCGGCAAATAAAGAGAAGATTGTAGCATCCAACGAATTTATTCTTGGGATCAACCTGTCGGAAGCACCGGGCTGGGCCTGGACATGGGCACTTATCATTCCGATCTCTGCCTTCCTGTTCCAGCTTCTGTCCATGGTGGTTACACCTCAGCAGTCCTCCGGTGATCCTCAGCAGGATGCACAGATGAAATCCATGCGTCGTTTCATGATGATCATGCCCATCATGTCCTTCTTCGTAACAATCACGGTTCCTGCAGGTCTGGGTCTTTACTGGGCAGTCAGTGCCATGGTAAGTGTGATCATCACAGTATCTCAGAACTTATATTACAAGCATGCAGATATGGATGCCATCACTGAGAAGGCAAGGCTGAAAGCAGAAGCCAGGGCGGAACGTAAGAAAGCCAAAAACGGCGGCGTGGAAAAGCAGGGATTTTTGGATCGTATGCAGGCAGCAGCTACCGGTCAGAATCAGGCTGAGCAGAAATCTCAGGATTCCGAAGGTATGCGGCAATACGGAAGTGCAAGACTTAAGAGCTATACATCTTCCACATCCTATAAAAATGACAGTACCGAGAAAAAGAATGTTAAATACAAACCCGGAAGTTTAGCCGCAAAAGCAAATGCTGTCAGGGATTATCATGAAAGAAACAATAAGGATTGACTATAGAAGGTCTGAATGATTTAGTTAAGAGGTACGTTAGAAATGGATTTTAAAGAATTTCGCGCAAAGACAGTTGAAGATGCCGAGATTGACGCGGCAAGACTGTTCGGCGTTGTAACGTCTGACCTTGACATCGAGGTCGTTGAGAAAGGCAGCAGCGGATTTCTTGGTTTAGGTGCAAAGCAGGCAGTGATCCGTGCAAGAGTAAAGGATACTGCAACCGAAGGATCTGCAAATATGGAATCCGTTAAGGAAACCACAGCTGCTGTAAGTACCGAAACTGCTGTATCTAATACCAAAGCTGAAGCAAAGCCCGAAGCAGTAAAGGAAGCTGCACCGGTATCCGAGGAAAGTAAGGATCTGATAGAAGAGACAAAGAGTTATCTTACAAAGCTCTTCGCTGCTATGGAGTTAGAAGCAACCATTTCAGTGGAAATGGATGAGACAGAGGATGTAATGTCCGTTGATGTGGAAGGTCCGGATATGGGAGTTCTCATCGGAAAGAGAGGACAGACTCTGGACGCTCTGCAGTATCTGATCAGTCTGTATGTAAACAAGAAGAGCAAAGAGAAATACATCAGAGTAAAGTTAGATACGGAGAATTATCGTGAGCGCCGGAAGGAAACGCTGGAGAATCTTGCAAAGAATATCGCATTCAAGGTAAAGAGGTCCAGAAGGTCCTTCACACTGGAACCTATGAATCCGTATGAGCGTCGGATCATTCACTCTACTCTTCAGAATGACAGGTTTGTTGCAACCCGCAGCGAAGGTGAGGAACCTTACAGAAAGGTTGTTGTATATCTGAAGAAGAACGAGAAATACGGAAACTGATCTTTTGTCCGACGTAGGGAATATGTTGCTGCATATATCTGCCGGATGAATAAACGGTAACAGGGCGGCTGCAGGAAATATGTTATCACATAGATCCTCCGGATGAAAAAAACAACAATAAGAAACAGCAGGACGGTTTGGTACTCCCAACCGGTCCTGCTGTTTTTGTATGTGTTAAATGCTTTGTATGACAGGAATCTGTTATAATCCGTGACAGCTCTTAAAAGTGTATCTTTAAAATTTCTTGTAGATAGTGATAAGAACCATATCGTTCTTGATGTTGACACAGATCTCATCCGCAATTTTTGCCAGAATGGACTTCTCCAGCTCGTCCCACTCTTCCAGGGCATCGGAATTCTTCTTTACACTTTCGCGGTACTGGTTGAAGGACCATACATCGGCGGAAGCCATGGAAATGGTAGAGGGATCGGTACCCGCATACATCCAGCCTCCGGGATAATAGTTGGTAAGAGTATCATCGACCGGTTCCATGCTGCGCTCCAAAAGATCGCGGAGCTTTCCGAGAAGACCCTTGGCAGCGGTATTCTTTCCGGAGGTAGAGCTTTTCAGCAGCTGCTCACGCATTTTGGAATTCATAATGGTCAGAGTTTTCAGATTCAGTTGGAAATTGCCATTCTCTTCCTCAATCCAGAAATCCGCTTCCTTTTCACCTGTAAGGGCACGAACCAGACTCATCATTTCTTCGGTAAGGAGCCTGAGGTGAAGAGCATCTTTCTTCGAGAGACTCTTGAAAACAGCACAGGCATCAGCCTGAGCCAGAGCTTCTTCGGTTCCTTCACCTGTGTTGGTTACATGTATAATATCTGATTTCATGTAGGTTCCTCCTGTTCTAAATCTTTTTGAATCTTATAGATCCATCGGTCCATGACTTCAGGATGACACTATATAACAGGATGCTGGGGTCATAGATCATCTACCCCAGCATACGTAAAGTGCTCCCGCCGGGAATCGAACCCGGAGCTAGCGCTTAGGAGGCGCTTGTTTTATCCGTTAAACTACGAGAACTGATCGTGCAAGACAGGGCTTACACGAAGATTATTTTATATGAATCATTATCTAATGTCAAGTAACACGGACCCCTGCAGCCAGGTTATTCCGTGGAACCTTCTTCCGATATCAGGCTCACCGTGCAGATCATTTTTATTGACTGCGATCCGTATGACGTAATAGAGACAGGCAACATCCAGGAGCATCACATGTTCCCCGGTTTGGACATTTTCTATCTCATTCATATCAACGATGGTACCGATGATATCGTATACATCACTCTGCAATCCGGAAGGGATCATACTGCTGTCTACGATAGACAGCACGTCTTCTGTATCGATCCGGTGGTCGATGGTATCCTTCAGATCCATCTCCCGAAGCATCATTCGGTCCAGAAGTTCCTGGTGTCCGTGACGGATCATATGGATCGTGGCGAGATCTTCTTTCATCTTCTCGCATTCATATTGCAGATCCTGTTCCGTCTTCATCAGGGGAAGTAAAATGTCACCGCCCAGGGACAGTCCCGACAGACGAACCGAGAGAGTGGACGGCAAAGGAGCCTTCCACATATAGTCCGTTATTTCCGCTACATTGATCAGGGTGAAAATGACGGAGAGATTGATATTATCGATCATGCCGTAGTAACCACTGCGGTCGTTGAACTTGTCAACCTGAACCTCGTCCGTATGTACATAGTTTCCGGGTTGAATATAGGGAAAACTGTGCTCGATCAGAAAGGAATCCTCCGAATCCATTTCTCCGAGTACGGATAATCCGATCCCTCCCGCACCATAGTCTTTGTTCAGTTGAACCAGAGAGGACCGAAGAGAACGGCTGACAACCATTCGCCGATCCGGAGTCCGCTGGATTTCTCTGTGGATCCGGTCCAGCTGATGCAGGTTTTTTATATTACTGAAGCCGATGGCTCGTAGGTATTGATGCATGAGAAACCTCTTAATTCTGACACAACTTATTTTCTATGGATAGTTTATCCTGACGCCGGGACGGAACATCATAGCGTCAAAACATGTGGTGAGACCCGATCCGTTATTTTTGGGGAATAAGCTTCTCGGTACCACCCATATAAGGACGCAGAACCTCCGGAATATTCACGGAACCGTCGGCATTCAGGTTGTTCTCCAGGAATGCAATGAGCATACGGGGAGGAGCAACCACCGTATTATTCAGGGTGTGAGCCAGATACTTCTTGCCGTCATCCCCCTTCACGCGGATCCGAAGACGACGCGCCTGAGCGTCACCTAAATTGGAGCAGCTTCCTACTTCAAAATATTTCTGCTGGCGCGGAGACCATGCTTCCACGTCGATGGACTTTACCTTCAGGTCGGCAAGATCTCCGGAGCAGCATTCCAGAGTACGCACCGGAACATCCAGACTGCGGAACAGTTCTACGGTGTAGCTGTACAGTTTATGGAACCAGTCCATGGATTCTTCCGGTTTGCAGATGACGATCATTTCCTGCTTCTCAAACTGATGGATGCGGTATACGCCTCTCTCCTCGATGCCATGAGCACCCTTCTCCTTACGGAAGCAGGGAGAATAACTGGTCAGTGTCAGAGGCAATGTCGACTCTTCAATCATGGAATCGATGAAACGTCCGATCATGGAATGCTCGCTGGTTCCGATGAGGTAGAGATCCTCTCCCTCAATCTTGTACATCATGGATTCCATCTCATCAAAACTCATAACGCCGGTAACCACATCGCTGCGGATCATGAATGGCGGGATGCAATAGGTAAATCCTTTTCCAATCATGAAATCCCGGGCATAGGACAGAATCGCGGAATGCAGACGGGCGATGTCACCGATCAGATAATAGAAACCGTTTCCGGCAACCTTTCTTGCAGCGTCCAGATCGATCCCTGCCAGACGTTCCATGATCTCCGTGTGATAAGGAATCTCAAAATCCGGAACGACCGGATCACCAAACTTCTGAACCTCTACATTTTCACTGTCATCCTTACCGATGGGAACAGAAGGATCGATGATATTCGGAATGACCAGCATGATCTTCCGAAGTGCTTCTTCAACCTGAGGTGCTTCCGCTTCCAGATCAGCAAGACGTTTGGAGAATTCCGCAACCTTCTTCTTTGCTTCTTCGGCACCGTCCTTGTCACCCTGCGCCATGAATTTACCGATCTCCTTGGAGATCTTGTTCTTATCGGCGCGAAGCTGATCAGCTTCCGCCTGGATATCTCTTCTCTTCTGATCCAGCTCGATGGCTTCGTCTACCATAGGAAGCTTTCGGTCCTGAAACTTATTCTGAATGTTCTTTTTTACAATGTCAGGGTTTTCTCTGAGAAATTTAATGTCTAACATGGTTGGATTGTCCTCCGGTTGGTGTTATTTTAATTTGCTTTTTTATGAATTCATTTGATCGATCTGAAGGATCGGTGTCAGTCGATATCAAAGGTCTCGTCCGGTGAGGTCATAGCCTCGATCTCCTCTTCCACTGTCTGCGCTTTTTGGATCGCTTCTTTTTCCTCGGAAGAAAGTGCAGTGAAGGATTCGCCTTTGATGATCTCTTTTGCGTAAATGTAGCAGCCATCCCGGGAATGCATGGAATTCAGCACAACTCCGGTATTCTCCTGATCCAACAGAGCCAGAGAGAAACTTAGGGTTCCGGCAGTATTATCGAAGGCGTCATATTTGACCAGACCTACTTTGTTGATACAGGAATCAAGGTGACCCTTGAAGGTTTTATGTTCGGATGTGACCCGGCGGGCATTGTTCTTTACCTTGTCCATTTCCTTGAAACGGGTCAGAATGATCTTCTCCAGATCCTTCCCTTTTTTCCCGCTCATTACAGCGGCGTATTTTCGGTTAATATATTCCAGACGGCGGATCGTGAAAAAGAGAGCCACAGCCAGAACTATGATCAGGATGAGAAATATGATCAGGATGATCTCAACCCGTATCCCGAAAACGGTGATTTTGTCATTCATTCGGTTCTCCTATTCCATACACAGTACGTTGTACAGGTCATTGGTCGAGGGTCAGTTTCTTGGAATGCTGTACAGGAGGTGAAGGATTCGCTCCATGTCATCCGTGGAATAATATTCAATCTCGATCTTACCGCGATCCTTGGATTTTGCTTTCACGGATGTCTTCGTTCCAAGCACAGTCTTCAGATTTTCTTCGATCTCCTTATAAATGGGAGTCAGATCCTTTTCGGTATTTTCAGCTGATTTCTCATCCGGTTTCTGATCAGCGCGAGCCAAAACCTTCTTTACATAGAGCTCTGTTTCACGAACAGTCATCCGCTGATCGAAAATCTTCATGGCAGTTTCATACTGAAGTTCCGGATCTTCGATCATAATGAGGGATCTTGCATGTCCGGTGGTGATCATTTCATCCACCAGCATCTGCTGAACCTTTTCACAAAGCTTCAACAGTCGGAGTGAATTCGTGATTGTGGTCCGTCCCTTGGAAACCCGGTCAGCAACCTCGTCCTGTTTCAGATGAAATTCTTCGATCAGACGCTGGTATGCATGCGCTTCCTCAATCGGATTCAGATTTTCACGCTGAAGGTTCTCGATCAAGGCAATCTCGACCTGCTGCTGCTTTGTGTATTCACGGATCACAACCGGAACCTCTTTCAGGCCGGCCATTCTTGCAGCCCGCCAACGACGTTCACCTGCGATGATCTCATAATATTTAGCTTTTTTCACCACGATGATTGGTTCGATCATTCCCACCTGTTTGATGGACTCCGATAATTCTGCCAATGCATCTTCGTTAAAATTCTTACGTGGCTGAGATTTGTTCGGTTCGATGTCAGATATTTTGAGCTTTTTTTCGACTTCTTTTACTACCGTTTTTGTCTCTGTTTTTACTGTTGTTTTCTCCGTTGATTTCTTCTTGCCTGTATCCGGAGTATCTGTCGGTATCAGATCATTGATACCACGACCAAGGCCTCTCTTTATTGCCATAGTAACCTCCTGTATGTTACGAAATGTATGAATTCGTTTTTTGGTCTGATGAGGAACATGGTGCATGTTCCATAGGTGTTGATTACAGATAATTCTATATGTAACAGTTATCAACATGGTTTACATAATATTAGTTGTATTTGTTTGTAACTTTTTATGTAAATCAGATGTTTTTTTGATTAAATGTCTGAAATCCCTTTATTTTTGGGGATTCCGGGTTTATTTGATTCATTCAGGTTAAAAACAGCTTATTGTTGATAACTTCGTTGGCAAGTGCTCTGTAAGCCTCTGCACCGGAGGAACGACTGTCGTAAAGATTGATCGGAAGACCGAAGCTGGGCGCCTCCGCCAGTCGTACATTTCTCGGAACCAATGTATTATATATGATCTCATCTAAGTTGGCCTTGACATTATCTACCACCTGTTGAGACAGGTTGTTTCTGGAATCATACATTGTAAATACGACACCCTCAATCTCCAGGGTTTTATTCAGTTTCTGCTTGATCAGCTTGATCGTATACATCAACTGTGTCAGTCCGTCTAAAGCATAGAATTCACATTGGATCGGAACGATAACTGTGTCTGCTGCGGTCATGGAATTGATGGTAAGAATTCCAAGTGCCGGCGGACAGTCAATGATGATAAAATCATATTTTTTTCTAAGAGGACGAATCAGTTTTTTGAGTATAAACTGCTTTTCATCAGTCTCAAGGAAATCCACTTCTGCTCCGGCAAGCTCCCTGCTGGAGGGGATCAGACTGATCTGTAGATTCTGGTTTTCAAAAATATTTACCAGAAGTGCTTCTCCCAGATTACAGTTTCCGCACATCACATCGTAAATGGAGTAGTTTAAACTGTTTTTATCTACCCCCAATCCACTGGTCATATTTCCCTGAGGATCCATGTCGATGGCCAAAACCTTTTTCCCTTTTTCAGCAAGACAGGCTGCTAAATTGATGGAAGTGGTTGTTTTTCCTACACCACCTTTTTGGTTTGCTATTGCTATGATTCTTCCCATAGTTCTTCTCCAATTGCTTCCTTTTCATGCATTGTACGTATATAAAGGGATGATCATGTGCATAAATTCACCCCTTATATCGCACATACAGTGGATATTATAGCACTTTTTGCAGGTAGTTTCCATAACTACATATGGTAGAGAACTATCACAAAAGCACAAGATATTTTGTTTTGCATTTAGGTGGTCTGTTACATTCTATGATTGTTGATTCCTTTAGTTGCTTTGTTCTATATTACTTGTTTTACGAAACCGGATTAAAAGATTTTTGTGTTCTAATCTCATGTTCCGCCGAAATATACCATCATTGCCATTAACATTTTGGCCTTCTATTTAGGGACATCAATTTTCCACAGTTTGTTTATATCAAGGTATCATCGTGTAGTCCTGAGGAGGCGCGAGTGCGGTGCTACGCATGTCGTTGGCCGAGTACGACCAGGCGGAAGTTCCAGAGGCCGAATGTACATCTGATTCTTGATCATATGTTTCACGTGAAACATATTCTTGTTACATGTGTATTAATATGATGATAGGGTCAAAAGGTCCGAGCGACGCGCTTGCGCGGTCGCTTGAG